>CANQFI010000052.1 GCA_947598455.1 uncultured Bacilli bacterium
CAAATTCTCAACCGGATGTTTTAACTTTAAAAAAAACTATTATTCGCTAGTTGAGATCTTGTTTCTTGTGCTTTTTTGAGGAATATAATTATGTGTTTTTATCTAATAGAATGATATGATGCTTATAGATGAAGATGAACTATTAGAAGCATTTAATAAAGGTGATATACTAAAAAAAGATGTGGAAGTGACATATCAAACTTTAAGTTATTTAGAAAATACATATATAAATAATTTAGAAGAATTAGTAAAATTTATTAATTATTTATCTAAAAAGTTTAAATTAAAAAATATAAAGGAGAAAGCAAATGAAACAACAAAATATTTATGACAATAAGGAATTTTTTGAAGGGTATCAAAGTATTAGAGATAACTTAAGTGCAAATGAACTAATTGAAATACCACAATTGTTTGAATTGATTGGTGATGTAACTAATTTATCAATATTAGATTTAGGTTGTGGAACTGGTGGTCATGATAGAAAATTGATTGAAATGGGTGCAAAAAAAGTTGTAGGTATTGATTTATCAAATAATATGATAAATGAAGCAATTAAAAATACTAATAGTAATAAAATAGAATATAAAGTTATGTCTATGACTGATATTGATAAACTAGATGAAAAATTTGATTTAGTTGTTTCGTCACTTGCTATACATTATATTGAAGATTATGATGGCTTGTGTAAAAAAGTTTATAATATATTAAATGATGGTGGAAGATTCGTTTTCTCACATGGACATCCAATGGATTCATGCGCTATTTTAAAAGATTATTCTGATAATTTTGTGATTATAAATAATAAGAAATATTTTTTGATAAGTGATTATAATAATGAAGGAAAAAGAATAAGTCATTGGTTTGTAGATGGAGTGGAAACATATCATAGAAATATGTCTCATTTAGTTAATGGATTAATTGAAGCGGGTTTTAAATTAGAACGTATGGCAGAGTCTTATGCAACAAAAGAAGTAATTAAGTTAAAACCTAAATATATTGAGCAAAATGATCATTCCTACTATGTTTATTTCAAATGTCAAAAATAATTGTTATAGATATGATACTAATTTGGAAAAAACGAGTAAAAGAGAAAGAGATTTTTAAATGGGTGGTTCTTTTATATTATGATAAGTATGTTAAACGTTGTTAAGTTATATTTTTGATTTTATGACTTAAAAAAGAGAGTGATAAAATGATTATAAATAAATTTTTGCAAATTTTTTCTCGAGAATATACAAAGTATAAAACAATAGAACAATTACAAGAATTTACTGGTAAAACATTACCTAATGATGGGACAGCTAAAATTTTTATTGGCTGCGTACTTATCATGTTTAATATGGGTTTTACTGGTCCTGCTGCATGTCGTGAATATTTACTTTCAATTGTTAAAGCTGGTAAAGAACATATTGGTAAGAGTAATTTATTATGTTTTTATGTTGAAAGAATTAATACTGATAAAATGGTAGCAAAATATTTAAAAAATATTAATGATGATGAAAAATTTGATAAACATATAGATTTAATTATTGAATATTTAGAACAATTTTCTTTTGATTTTAGTGCGGATCTAAAGAAAAACTATGATAAGAAAATTGAAAAGTATAATAATTAGAAAAAAATTTTAATATATAAACAATATGTTTTGAGGTATCTAAATTTATTAAAAAAATATACTTATAAAAGATATGTTTATAAATTTATGTGTGGTTATAGGTATTTTTAGCAATATTTTAAAGAAAAGAGTATAATAATAAATATAGGTGAATAATATGAAAGAAGTTAATAAACGAGAAATTGTTAAAATGTTATTAAATCAAGATATTGATAAAAAAAGTGAAGAAGAACTTTTAGATATGTTAGTTGATAGTCCAATTAGTGTAGATGTTGATAAGATGGAAGAAGAAAATATGACAATTGGTGATAAAATTGCTGATAAATTAACAGCCATTGCTGGTAGTTGGACATTTATAATTGGTTTTACATTATTTTTAATAGGATGGATTGTTTTAAATGCTTGTGTCTTAAAGAAGGCGGTTGATCCATTTCCATTTATTTTATTAAATTTATTATTATCATGTATTGCGGCTTTACAAGCTCCAGTTATAATGATGAGTCAAAATCGTCAAGCTAAAAAGGATAGTTTAAGAAATCAGAATGATTATAAAACAGATTTAAAAACGGAATTAATAATTGAAGAATTACATGACAAAATGGATGAAATAATAAGAAAACAAAAAGAAATAGAGAAAAAAATAGAAAATATAAATAAGTTAAATTAAAGTTTTTATTAAAAATTATATTACTTTACATTAAAAATAGTGAAATGCTAAAAATAATAATATTTTGAAATTTACAGATGATTGAAACAATGTTATTATTATGATAGAGGTGTAGGCTTATGAAAAAGAAGAATAATCTTAGTTCACTATTTAAAAAGCAAACTCATAATAATTCTACACAATCTGTAAAAAATAAATTTTTTCCAACAGGGATGTTTAATGATAATACTATAAATGATGTTAATTCTTCAACAAGTGGTGATGCTAATAGTCAATTTATAAATAGAACAACATGGGGTGTTGGAAGCAATGATTCTAACAATAATGATAATAATACTGTTTATGCACCAGAAGTTTTGGATTTGTTTGATGAGGAAATAGAAACTTTAATGGATGATGTTAATGGAACTACTTATAATATTATGAATTCTAATCAACAGGTTTCTAGTACTAATACAAATAATTATATAAATACTAATCAAATAAATAACAATCAAATGATTAATAATCAAATGATTAATAATCAAATGAATAATAACCAAATGAATAATAACCAAATGAATAATAACCAAATGATTAATAATTCAATGAATAATAACCAAATGAATAGTAACCAAATGCAAAATAATTATAATGGACAATATTCAAATATGAATATGAATCAACAAAACTGGTCAGATCAACAACCTTTAAGTATGGGAGGTTTGGGAGTTAATACGATAGTTGGTGAAGATACACCAAAAGAAATAGTTGAAAATAGTAAATATATTATGCCAAGAAATTATAAGTTTGCTGATAATAAAATAACTATTCCAGAGCCGCCTTTAACAAATAATCAACGTAGTGCATTTGATTTTGATGATCCACCACAAGAAATAGATGAAGTTAAGCTTTGTAAAGAATATGTAGGGCAAGATTTTACAAAAATTACAATGGCTCCTTTTTCTTTTCCAGCTTTATTATTTGGTGGAGTATATATTGCTTATAGAAAAATGTATATTTATGGCTTATTAGCTATATTGATAGAAATAGCCTTGCTTAATTTATTACCGGTACCTATTAATTTTGTTTGTACTTTTATTTATAGATTAGTTTTAGCTTTAGGAGTTAATCAATTTTATTTAGGTAGAGTATCTAGAAAAATTCATCGTTTGAGAAAACATAATCCTAAAAAGACACAGTATGAATTAACTCTTAGAGTTCATAAAACTGGAGGAACAAATGTATTAATGGCTATTTTGTTTTTAATTGGATATGGATTTGTAATATTTATAATTGGAGTAGTTTTTAATTTTAATGATATTTTAAATTTATTGCCTGAAAACGATACGCCAGTAATAAATGAAGATAGTAAAGGTGTTACAGGATTTAATGGGGATTTTACCTATGAAGATTACAATATTTCTAATAATTTTAAAATAAATATTCCTGATAATTTTAAAGTACAAGGGAATAACTTTACTTATGTTTATGTAGTACCATTACCAGTTGAAGAAAATCCAGTTAATAATAATGCAGATGAAGAAGTGAATAGTAATGATACTGAAATACAAGGAGAAAAGGAACCAGAAGTAAAATATAGTAATAATAAATGTACTTTATCTTTTAATGCGATAAAGGGTTATAAAAATGAAGAAGATCTAATAAAATCAATTTCTTATTATTATACTCATAAGGAAAATGAAAATATTTTAGAATTAAATAATAATCAGATAAAATGGTATGCTTTTGATTTTGAAAAAAATGATGAAAAAAATTTTTATCGAGTAACTAAAAAAGATGGTAAATTATTACTATTATCATATAAAATGGAATATGAAGATGAGAATAAAATTTGTGAAGGTTACTTTAATCAAATATATAATTCAATATTTATAAAATGAGACTGACGGATTAATAGTCAGTTTTTTCTTTAGTTAAATATATTTATAGTAAAGATAATTTATAAATAAATATCAAAGTGATATAATTTTTAAGAGGGATTTAGATGAAAAAATTAGAAGAGTTAAGAAAGTTTAATACTTTTAGATATAAGAGTTATGATATTACTTATTTAGATAATTTGGTAAAGATTGGCTTTCATTTTATGATTGATGGTTTAAAAGATTTTAATCCAACTTTAGAAATACCAATGAGTAATAAAAAAATAGATAAAGAATATGTTGATTATTTAGTTTTTAATATAGGGATGATAGAAGCTATTAGCTATTGGAAATGTACATGTCCTTATAATTTTATTATTGAATGTGGAAGTTTAGATTTGAAACAAGAACAATTTTTTAGAAAGATTTTCTATTATGGTTTAGGAGAATTCTTTTATGTTAATAAAATTAATTTAGATTATGATAAGTTTATTAATTTTGAAAGTAAAGGATCTAAGTATAAAGTTAATATTAAATATGAGGGCAGAGGAGATATGGTTGCTGTTGGAGGCGGTAAAGACTCTTGTGTGACTTTAAATTTAGTTAGTAAGGCAACTCCTTTTATTATTAATCCTAAACAAGTAATGCTTGATTGTGCTTATATGGCTGGTTATCAAGATGAAGAGATAATTAAAATAAAGAGAGAACTAGATAAAAGTTTAATAGAATTAAATAAAGAAGGCTTTTTAAATGGACATACACCTTTTTCAGCAATGGTAGCTTTTGTTTCTTATTTAGCTGCATATTTAAATAATAAAAAGAATATTATTTTATCTAATGAATCTAGTGCTAATGAAGCTAATGTATTAGGAACTAAAATAAATCATCAGTATTCTAAATCTTTTGAATTTGAAAAAGATTTTGATAATTATCAAAGAGAATATTTAGGGGATATAATTAAGTATTTTTCATTACTTAGACCATTAACAGAATATCAAATCGGTATGTTATTTGCTAGATATTCTAAATATCATAATATCTTTAAAAGTTGTAATGTTGGTAGTAAGAAAGAACCTTGGCATTGGTGTGGTAAATGTGCGAAATGTTTATTTGTCTATTCTTTATTAAGTCCATATTTATATAAAGATGAATTAGTCCGTATTTTTGGTAAAGATTTATTTATGGATTTAGAATTATTACCAATGTTTAAAGAATTACTAGGTTATGAGAATGTTAAACCTTTTGATTGTGTGGGGACTTTTGAAGAAATAAATTATGCTATTTATAAAACAATTAATAAATTAGATGATAATCAACTACCAGTTTTACTTAAATATTATAAAGAAAATTATTATAAAGATTTAAGTTATTTAGATTTAGAACATAGATGGAATAATGAGCATAATTTAAGTGAAAAATATATAAAATTAGTTAGGGATGCTATTAATGATAGAGAAAATAATTAAAAAATTAGTTAATAAAAAAATAGCTATTTTAGGTTTTGGAAGAGAAGGTAAATCAACTTATAAATTTATTAGAAAATATCTTAAAGATGAAGAAGTTACGATTATTGATAAAGAAGATATTTATAAGATAAATGAAGAAATGTTTAAAGATGATAAAAAGGTTTATTTTATTAGTGGTGATGGCTATTTAGATAACTTAGATAAATATGATATTATTATTAAAAGTCCAGGTATTTCACTTAATAAAATAGATACATCTTTGTTTTATGATAAGATTAGTTCGCAAATGGAATTACTTTTAACTGTTGCAAAAGATAAGACTATTGGTGTTACAGGAACTAAAGGAAAAAGTACGACTTCTTCTTTAATAAGTGAAATATTAAAGACAAAATATAAGGTAGTTTTAGCTGGTAATATAGGTAAACCTATTTTTGATTTAGACTTAGATGATGAAATTGATTATTTTGTTTTAGAAGTGTCTTCTCATCAATTAGAATATTTAGATGTTTCACCGAAAGTTGGAATTATTTTAAATTTATTTCAAGATCATTTAGATCATGCATTAACTATAGAACATTATCATGAAATAAAAATGCATATGTTTACTAATCAGAGTAGTAATGATTATAGTATTTATTGTGCTTCTAATGATAATTTAAGAAAAATGATTGAAAAGAGTAACTTAAAGAGTCAGTTATTAGCGGTTGATATTACAGGTAGTAAAGAAGAAGCTATCATGAAAATGATTGATGATAAAATTTATTATAAAGATAACGAAGTATTTGATAGTAAAATAAAAAGAAATATTTTGGGTAGACATAATTTAGAAAATATTATGGTTTCTTTTTTGGTTGGTAAATTATTTATGATAGATGATGAAGTTATTTTAGATGTAATAGCTAATTTTAAGGCTTTACCGTATCGCATGGAATATGTTGGTGAGATAGATAATGTTAAATATTATGTTGATACTTTAGCGACAATACCAGAAGCAACAATAAATGCTATTAACTCTTTAGAAGATGTTGATACTTTAATATTTGGGGGAATGGACCGAGGAATAGATTATAAAGACTTTATTTTGTTTTTACAAAAATGTCATATAAATAATTTTATTTGCATGCCAAAAACTGGTTATGATATTGGAAAACAGTTAGAAGAAAAGAAAGTTTATTATACAGAAACAATAGAAGAAGCTGTTAAAGTAGCAAAAAAAATAACTAAAAATGGAAAAAGTTGTTTACTTAGTCCAGCGGCAGCTAGTTATGAATATTTTAAAAATTATCAAGAGAAAGGTGATCGTTTTAAAGAATTAGTTTTAGCAGAAAAATGATTAAAACTTATTTCAATATTTATAAATTTATAGTATAATTATCTAAGATAAGGTGGTTAGTGTGATGAATGATAAAATTTTACCTAGTCTTAAATTAGTTTTTAGACCTTTAGTAATGTATAAAGGTGAATGGGAATTTGCTGATGGTTTAAGAGAAATAGCACTAATTAAAAAAGATAAAAATTTATACGATGAATTTATTGAAAGATACTATTATTTGCCTTTAGGAGTAATTTTTAAAGAAGATGATTTAACTAGAAGTTTTAAATATGAGATATGTTCAACATTAGGAGTTGGAGGAAGAACATTAAGATTTTCGAAAAAAGCTTTCTTACGTAATATAATATCTAATGTAGATGATGTTGTTGATTATGGCGATGAAGAGGTCTTTAAAAAATTAAAACAAGCAATTAGAGCACGTAAAGATATTTATCGTGATGTATATAAATTAGATAAAGATTCAATGTATTATGAAGATTTATATGAAGAATATCAAAATAGTAATGTTGATATGGAATTTAGAGATTATGTAATACTATGTAAGAAAAAATTTACTAGATTACTAAATGGGTATACAGCATTATTAGAATTATTTGATAAATCAATAGATATAGATAAATTTATTAGTTGTTTTGATGTTAATCAATTATATTTATTTACGGTTTATTCTATTTTAAAAAATAGTGAAATATATTTTGAAAAATATGGTCGTTTAGATTATAGTGTAGAAACGATAGATTCATATAGGGATTTAGTTAGTGAATTAAGAAAAGAAAATTCAGAATATGATGCAATTATTAAAGTTAATAATAAAATATATGTAATTGATGATTTATTTAAAGAATATGATGAATTATTAAGTAAAAGTAAAACAAATAGATAATTATATCTATTTTTTTCTATTTATGATAAAATTGTTTTATAAAGTAGAGTGATATGTATGCGAGAAAAAAAATATGCCCATGTTCTTGAAGAATATGAAGAGATGTTAAAGAAGAGCCGTACTAATGAAGATATTGAAGAAGTTGTGGAAGATGATGAAGAAAAGATAGAAAATCTTTCAACGACAAGACAAATTAAGTATAAAGAATTACAAAATTCATTAGATAGTAATGCTATTAATAATGTAATTGATGATGATGTTAAAGAAGACGATGAAATTGCAACTAATAACTCTGAAGAAAATAAACCAATAAAGGAAAACGTTGAAGATATTTTAGAAAATACTGATCATCTACAAGCATTAGAAAAAATGCCTCAAGACGATAAAGAAGAACACGTTATAGAAGAGAACTCTGATGAAGATAGTACTGATGTAAAAATAGAACAAGTAAGTGGAAAATCTGATTTAGATGATCTTTATTTAACTACTTCTTTTCAACCTTTTAGAAAAAGATTTAAATTAAGTAAATTATTTAAAAAAATAATAATAATTATTTTAATTATTGGAATAGTAGGTGGAATAGGCTATTTTGGAATTTATCCTTTAGCTCAAAAATATATTTTTAATACACCTAAAAAAGTATTTGAACGTTCAATAGATTATGTGTCTGATATGGTAGGAAATATTATTCCTGCAGAAGATGAAAACAATAAAGAAATAGAGTCTTTATTATATAAATATAATATAGATTTTAATTCTGATATTGAAGGTAGTGAAATACTTTCTGATTATAATTATGCAATAGATTTTGGGGTTGATTTTAAAAAGAATATAATGTTATTAAATGGAACAATGGATAAAGGAGAAGAAAGTGTTGGAATCTCTTTATATCAAAAGGAGAAAGATGCATATTTAAAATATTCAACTGATGATAATTATATGTTAGTAAATAATGATGCTGAAGAAGTAAATGGTTTTGAATTACAAGATATCTTTAATTCAATTAATCAAGTTTCAACAAGTGATATGAAGTATGCAATAACTGCAGATTTAAACATATATAAATCATTATTAGATGATAAATATTTAAGTAAAGATAAAGATGAAATTACAATAGATGGAAAAGCTATTGAAGTAACAAGAAATACTCTTAAGTTAGATCAAAAAGCAGCTATTGAATTAGATAAAAAATATTATGAAAAAGTAAAAGAGGATAAAAAACTATTAGAAATATTAGCAATATATGAAGACATGGCAACTTCAGAATATGAAGATTATATTGATAATATTAATGTAGAAGATGAATATGAAAAAGATTATGAAGAAGCTATTAATATCTATACAACTAAAGGTAATAAATTTGTTGGTTTTGATATTGAAGAAAACGGCTTTAGAGTAATGTATTATTATACTAATAATAATGAGTTTGACTTTTATATTAATTTAACTGATGATGAAGTATGTCAGGCTGGTATGGATTGTGCTGCTGAAGATAAAACGGTCTTTCAGGTAACTGGTGAAAAAAAAGATAATGAAACTGAAACTGTTATAAAATATAATAATAAAAAGATAGCCACATTATATGTTAAAACATTTACTAAAGATTTAATTGATTTAGATTATGAACTAAATTTCCAAGGTGTTTATTTTGAAGGGACTTTAAAAATTGAGGGAATACTAGATAAAAATAAGAGTAATATTGATCTTAATGTTAAGACATCAGAATTTTTTATGAATCTTAAATTAGAATGGGAAGCTAAATATAATTGTGATGTTGAAATAGTAAAAGGCGATGATTTTGTTCCATATAGTGAAGAAGAGGATACAAAAAGATCTGAAAAGTTTTCGGAAAAACTGGATGAGTTGGGAATATTGGATATAATTAATGAGACGGCAACGACAGAGATAACGGAAAATGATGATAATTCGGTTGTAGCTTCAAATGCGATATAAAGAATGATATTAGTCATTCTTTTTTTCTTTATGTTATAATTAGAGAGAGGTGTAATATGGAATATAAAAAGATAGATAATAATTATTATGTTATTAGAATTGATAAAGATGAAGAAGTATTAAGTAAAATTAAGGAACTTTGTGAAAAATTAGATATAAAATGTGGTTCGGTTGTTGGACTTGGAGCTGCTTCATATGTTAAAGTTGGGTTATTTAATACAATGGAAAAAGAATACCATAGTAAAGAATATAAGGGTGCAATGGAAATAACATCATTAATTGGTAATATTTCGAGAATGAATAAGGAAACTTATTTACATTTTCATATAAATTTATGTGATGAAACGATGAATGTTTTTGGGGGACATTTAAATGAATGTATTATTGGAGCAACTTGCGAACTTGTTTTAACTAGATTAGATGGTGATGTTAATCGTGAATTTAATCAAGAGATAGGGTTAAATTTATATAAATTTTAAAGGAAAATAAATGATTATATATAATAATATAGATAGGAGGGTTAGTATGGAAAAAGAAAAAATACTAGAAGTAAAAAATATTAATAAGTATTTTGGGAAAAAACAGGTTTTAAAAGATGTTTCTTTTGATGTATTTGCTGGAGAGATACTTGGTTTTATAGGACCAAATGGGGCTGGTAAAACGACAACTATTAAATTAATATTAGGATTACAGTCAATTAGCGGGGGAGAAGTAGTTATTAATGGCTATAATGTAGTAAAAGATTTTGAAAAAGCTATTGCCAAAGTAGGAGCAATAGTTGAAAGTCCGGATTTATATATGTATTTAACGGGACGAAAAAATTTAGAATTAATTGCTAATATGTATCAAGATGTAACTAAAGAAAGAATAGAAGAAGTTATCAAAATATCTGGTTTAGATAATAGAATAAATGATAAAGTGAGTAAATATAGTTTAGGAATGCGTCAAAGACTTGGTATTGCTGCTTCAATTATTAATAAACCAAATATTTTAATTTTAGATGAACCAACTAATGGTTTAGATCCAGAAGGAATAAAAGAATTAAGAGATTTATTAAAAAAATTAGCTAAAGAAGAAAAAATGGGTATTTTAAT
>CANQFI010000053.1 GCA_947598455.1 uncultured Bacilli bacterium
AAATTAAGCCAAGAAGAAGATAGTGTTCATCAAAAAAAATTAAAAAACTCTTACAATAAAATTAAAAAAGACCTTTATAGGCCTTTTTCCATTAAACTTTATAAATTTTATTATGTTTTTTAGCTATAGCTACAGCACTAACTGCAATTAAAGCTCCTGCAGCTAATATAGCATATGAAACAAATGCTCCAGTTGGTGTATTAGTAGCTACACTATCAGCTGTATAGTGAACCTCAGCACACATATAAGTACCTGTGCCTTCATTTAAATTAGCATATGATGATGTACTTTCAGCTTCCTTAGCAAATACACATAACTCACCACATCTAGATTCATTTTTAGCATTTTGATCAATATGAGCAATTACTTTACCAATTACCATTAAACCATTATCAGTACCTGTTAAACCTTGAATATCAGTTCCTGGTTTAGCAGCAGCTGGTGTAAATGCATTACTTGTTCCACTTGAATAATAAAATGCACATCTAAATTCATCACCTTTTTCGGTATTTATTTGCCAATCAGGTATCTCAGCCTTTAATTGTGTATCATACTTACAAGTAACCTCAATATTAGTTCCACCATCTAAAGTAATAGTATTTTTTTGATCACTTGCTGCCGCAGCAACATATGATACAGCTTTTGTTCCAGCAACATATGGTTGTACAGAATCAAAAATTAATCCATCAGTTGTATACATTCTAACCATAAAGCCATGAACACTACTATCAGTAGAAGCTTGATTCGCATTTCCTATTACATAACAAGTTGTTGAATCTCCAGGCTTTAAACCTGCTGCTGCATCTGCTGGATCACAAACTGGTTTTTTATTTGCATAACCAACTGACGCATTAACCGTAACCACACCTACTAATAAAAATGAACAAATTGATAAAACTGTGAGTAAAAATAAATTCCTATAATTTTTCATAATACATCTCCTATAAATATTTTTCCTTATTGTACTTTTATTATAACATGAAATTACAAGATGTGTGATTTTTTTTTGAAAATTTTACATTTTATGATATTATTATATAGAAGAATAACAATATTGGAGATGATTACATGAAAAAAATAACAGTCTTAATTCAAAATAACACTCTCATTTTTAAATATCGTACTAATAAACCAGTATCTACCAATTTGTTAAATACAAACGTTATTTCCAATAATGAATTAGTCTTTAGTGATGAATATTTAAAAGAAAATACTAAAATAGTTAGTTTATTTATATATGATCTAGCTAATATAAGAGAAATAAATGAAATAAAAGTAAGTACTGTTGAAATAGCTTTACTTATAATTGACATTATATCTAAATTAAATTGCATTAATACTTTTATTATAAGTGAAGACGAAGTATTATCATATGAATTATGTGATAAAATTATCAAAGCTAAAAATATAAAAAAAATAAATTGTTATAGTATTCCTCAATTTATGATTGAATTACTTGATAAAAATAATATTAAAGTTGAATCACGTAACGAAGTATTATTTACTAGTAATTTTATGTCTGAAAATAATCTTACTTCATTCTCCAAAATATATTATAAAACAAATGTAAGAATACCTAATATATTATTAATAGAAGATTTAAAAGATATTGAAACCTTCTTTAGCATTAATAAATATTTAAAAGTTATTCATTTTGAAAAATATTCTGAAGAAAATATCTTAAATATTACTAATTTAATAAAGAAAACTAAAAGAAAAAATCTTTCAATTGAATTACATGATGATATTGATGATGAAAAATGTATTATTACTTTACGAAATATTAATAAAGAATTAAAAAGAAAATATAAAACTAAAATTTCTTTAATTTATTCTAATGACTATATTGAGAAAAACTATTTACAACAAATTATTTTTACAACATTAAAAATATGTGCAACCATTATTCTTTTAATAATATCATCTGTTTTAGGATACATATTTTATAATAACTATAATTCAGAATTAAAAGTTAATAATATCAAAAGTAAAATTGAAGAAAACATTTTAGAAGATACAACTAAAAATATTGCTGAAGTAAATAATTCAGCTTTCGTTCCTGGTTCTTATGATACTTTACTTGAAATTAATGAAAAAACAGTTGGTTGGTTGGTTGTCCCTAATACTAATATAGATTACCCTATTGTTCAAACCGAAGATAATGCTTTTTATCTTGAACATAATTTCTATGATGAAACCGATTTTAGTGGCTGGTTATTTATGGATTATCGAAATGACGCCAAAGAATTAAATGATAATACTATTATATATGGCCATAACAGATACTCAAGTGGTGTTATGTTTGGAACTCTTCAAAAACTACGCAAAAAAGATTTTTTTGAAAAAGAAGAAAATAATTATATTACTTTTAATACCATGGAACATGGCTACAAATGGAAAGTATTCTCAGTATATGGTATTCACGTTACTAATGATTATCTATATACTTCATTTTTAGAAGATAATGATCGCCAAAATTTCTATGACAAATTAAAGAAAAGAAGTCAAATAAAATTTGATACTGAAGTTACTAGTCAAGATAAAATTCTTACTCTATCTACATGTTTAGATAATGATAATCGCTTAGTTGTTCATGCTGTTTTAGTCGAAGAAACAACCATTAACACTGAACAGAATTAAAAGACTTAATTTATCTTAAGTCTTTTTATATTTTTATGATATAATTAAATATAATATGGAGGGGTTCATATGAATATAAATGAATTAAAGGTAATGTTAGAAAATCTAATTCATTCTTTATTATATAAAAATTCCAAACTAACTACAAAAGAAGAAAATACTATTAATAATATTACCGAATATCTACAAAATAGTAATAATATCTTAGAAAATCTTCGAATCTTAATTTCTACTAAAAATAATGAAAATTACTTTTTATATGATAAATATCTAAAAATATTTTTATTAAATTTAAAAATAACACAAAAATTAGAAATCATAAATAATTTAGATAATTATAACGATATTATAAAAGACAATGATACTATCGTTTCTATTTGGAGTACCTTAAATACTACACAAAAATTAGATTATTTAAAAGGAAAGAAAAAATATAATGATACTGACATTTTATTTATAAATGAAACATTAAATAATACTAATCTTAAAGATAGTGAAATATTATCTATTATTATTAAAGATAATGACATAATTCATAAAATACCAAGTAATTCTCTTAACTTAAATAGTTCTTACTCTATTTTATCAGTTCTTAATCTTAATAATTATGAAATATGCCGTATTTTAACTAAAGAATCATTTACAAAAATTCTTTTGAAAAAATGTAAAACTTTTGAAGAATTTTATAATCTATATACAAGTAATAAAAAACTATATGATTCTATAGAACCAAATAGTTTAATTTTTAATAACTCTGATAATGAAGATATTTATGATTTCTTATTAACTAATCCTAACTTTATCGGTAAGTTTAATCCTAAATATCTTGAACTATTCAGTATCTTAGAAATAACTAAATTAAGTAAAGATGAAAAATTAAATAATGAATCTTTTAGTTCTATTATTCAAAAATTATATAAATATAATAATGAAAACGCTAATATTTATTTTAGTATCGAAAATTTAAAAAGATGTCCTAAAAATAGTATTAGTGTCTATCCTTTCGAAGATTTAACTGAAGAATTACAAAATCAAATCTTTAAAAATTACTCTCTATTTAATAGATTTATTGATACTATTATTATTGAAGCTATCAATAATAAATTTTCTGAAGAAGATATTGTCAATAATTTACGAGATGATAACTTTATTAATGATACAAGTTCTTATGCAATCGAATTATTAATAAATAAGTTAAGTTTTAAAGCTGCTTTCAATATGTTACAAAGAAAGATTATTTTTGATAAAATTAATCATCTTCATATTAAAGTTAATGATAAAGATAGCATCTTTGTTAAAGGCTATCTAGATAGTCCAATATTAATATATAAATCAGAACATAATATGGTTTATGAAATGCTTAATCTTTTGAATAACGAAGACGTTTTATATTACATAGCTTTACCTTATATCTTTGATAATTTAAGTAATTATGAAATTATTAATCTTTGTATCAATAAAATGCTTGACATAAATAAAGTATTAAATATCCCTGAATTATTAGACGAATTTAATACAACAGATACCATAACTTATATTGATCGTTATTTTGAAAAAAAATTAGATTTAAATATTTTTAAAAATCGTCTTTTAATTAAAAAATTATTTAACTTAAATGACCAACAAATAAATGAAATAAACTTTGATGAAGTAAATTACTTATATGAAACTATTAGAATGAAATCTCTATTATCTAAGCAAGAATACAAACCTACTGTCTTAAGTTATAAAAGTGTTTTAATTAGTTATCTAGCTTTAGGATTAGATGAAACATTAAAAATAGTTAACGATGGTAATATGAATATAACTTTAAACGAAGTTAAAGAATTACAAAAAGAAATTATTAATGAAAGAATTTTAATCTTTAAAGAAAATAATTCATCTATCTTTCAAAATATGTCTAAAAAAATCATTAATAATCTTCAAAATATTGAACCAACTGATAATATAAATGATTTTGCTAAAGAAATAAGGAAAAATACATACTTAGACAATGTCTTATATATTATGTTAGATAACAACTTTGATACATATAACTCTATTATTGATCGTTTCTACGACTACTTAAAGTATTCTACATACGATAAATATAATGCTAAAAAACAATTATACGACTACACAAACTCTTTTACATCTTTATATATAGATAATAAATATAATGAATATAATGATAACTTTGATAAACTAATTATGAAAAACTTCAAGCCAAAAGAAAAAGTTATCTATATTAAAAGAAAAGAATTTAGTAATCTTTATACTAATAAATTAAAATTTAAATTATTTGTAAGAGCTCTAACAGATCCTAATAAAGAATCATATCTTCCTTATTTTAAAGATAACTATCCAATAACTAAAATAAAGGAAAAATACATTAAACTACTAGCTAGTAAAGATGTTGATTTTGATAGTATCTTAGAACATGTCTTAACACCAATAATTAATGATCGCTTTGATAAAGAAAATTGTTTAAATAAACTAGGTATCAAAAAACCTAAAGATGCCGATATCTATATTAAATATTTAAAAGATATTAATACTATATCTGAATTAAATTCTAAAATAGAATATTTAAGAAGTATTTATAATGATAATGAAGTATTAGAAATAATGAATAGTATCTGTTATCAAGATTCTCTATCTTTTAAAGTTACACCACCTACTAAAAAACTAATTACTAAGTATCAAAACATTATTAGTAAATTAAATGGTGAAATATATATTGATAAAAATGTTTATAAATTCCTTTATAAAGATAATATCGATATATATAATGTTAATGAAATAATAGAATACAATAATTATATAGAAATATTAGACGAAATAATTGCTAAAACATATAATTATGCTAATCATAATATTAGTACTGAAAAAATCAAAAAATATTTTAATCATGACTATTTAAAAGCATTAGAAAATGAAGAATTTACATTCCCTATTACTAATAATTACTATGAACTTAAAAAAAGAGTTTTATCTATTAAAGATATCGAAAATATTTTTAATGGTTACGACTTAATTAATTACAAAAAAATAGATGATGATTTGAAAAAATTCTTAATTACTAAGAAAAACTTAATAATGGTAGCTGATGGCTATTATGATGGTATTGTTGATAACTTAGGCCTTATTATCTCTAAATGGTCCAACATTAAAGAACATATTAAAAATTTAGACTTAGATGTTGAAAACATTAGTTTAATAAACGTTGAAAATATTCTAACCTTAATTAACTTTGATAATAATCCTCTATCAAAAATATTAGATAAAAATATCATAAAATCAACATATGATGATGGATATTATGAAGTAGTTGATTTAAATAAACGTATTGAAATTTTAATAAATTTATTCAAAGACTCCTTCAAAAGAGTTAGTAGTACTATACCATATCTTGAATATGTAGATAATGATTATGAAATAAAAGTATTAGACAATTATAATCAAGATAGTCTAAAATGTATTAATGGTTCATTATATAAAGTTGGTGCCATTGGTAATGATTTCTTACACTACTCTATTTTAGATAAAAATGGTATGCAATTAGGTATTTATTATAATCACAATCTAGTTGCTAAAATCTTAGGTATACGTAATGGTAATACTATCTATCTAAATGCTTTAGAAGGAATAAAAGACGCTGAATACAATGAATTATTAAGAAACTTTGCCATCCGTTTAATAAGTATTACCAAAGATGATACTGAACCTATCGAATATGTTAGTATTGTTAATAATAATATTTATCGAAGTCGTAATGGTCTAAATCTTGATACAACTTTATGTCCTATTATTAATAATCCAATTAATAAAGTTTATATTGATTATGAAGAATTTGCTAATAACAAATCATTACTAAATCCTGAAGATATTTATACTAATTATGAAGATAATATAAGTACCTTATTAGCAAGTAATGATATTGTTGATAAAAATAACTTTAAATATTATGATGCTGATGCTAAATATCTAAGGAAAAGAAATCCTGTCATAAAAATAAGTAATAATATTGGTGAAGAATACTTACATAAAATAAGTGCTATTATGTATCTATATTACTTAGAAAATCCTAATACACCTCAAGAAGATATTTCATTAAGTATGATGAAAACTATTTATTTAGGAGATGATTTTATTCTATTTGTTACTGAAAAGAATAATCTCATAAAATTCATCTTACCATATGATGAAAGAGCTTCTAAAGAAGTCCAACTTATAATAAACACAATAGAAGAAACAACTTAGTTTCTTCTATTTTTTCTTTTTAAATAATTCTTTTTTATTATTTCATAATTTCTATTTATTCGTCCATCTTTATTATTAATTTTAATAGCTTCTTTAATATATTTATAAGCACTACTATATTTTTTATTCATATAACAATCATAAGCTAATATATCATATATTGTTTCATTCCAAGCTTTTTCTTCATTAATATATGTATAACTTATCTTTTCTATTTTTAAGGCTTTTCTTAAATAATATTCAGAATTTACATAATCTTTAATCGTATAAAATAAATAACCTAAATCAAAATATGGTTCCCTTAAATAAGGTGCTTCTTCTATAGCATTCTTATACCACATAATAGCTTCTTCTACATAACCTTTACCAAAATAACAATAAGCCATATATCTCATTGAAGCACATCTTTCATCTTTCCATGTAGATGTAGGTAAAGCTAAATGTTTATGTAATGTTTCAATAGCTTTATTATATTTTTTATAATACATATATTCTCGACCTAAATAATGCATATTTCTATCATCAGTAGGATCCTCTTTTACCGATAATTCTAATAATGAAAGGTAAGAAGATCGTTCTTTCAGATAATCTTGATAATGATTTAAAACCAGATCAGGTATAAGTATTTCTTTTTCGGTTGTTAAGCAAGATAATACTTCATGTACAGGATGTTTCCATGTATAATCATACCTTGAATGAATTTTATTTAAATAAAAAACTGTTCCTGGTTTTCCAAATTTATCAAAACTCCAATTATACAAATATCTCCCACGAGTTACTCCATCACCCCAACTTTTCCGTACTTTATCTACCCATCCCTTTTCAAATCTTTCATCTAAATCAGTACAAACACATATATCAGTATCTAAAGAAACATAAGATAATGATAAATTCCTTGCTTCATCAAAACGCCAAGGCTTTATTACTTTTTGATAAACTTTTATTTTAGAACATTCATTTAAATATTCCATAGTTTTATCCGTAGAACCAGTATCTAAAACTACTATTTCATCTGCCTCACTCATTGATTCATACCAATCTTTTATATTTTTTTCTTCATTTTTAGTAATTGCATACACAGATATTTTATATTTTTTCATTTACTCACCCACTTTATTTTATGCTTCTTTTTATATATATATTAACTTTAAATATGATATAATTATTAATAATAGAAGGTGTAAAGATGAAAGAAATAGATAACAATCAAAAAAATTATAAATCTAATAAATCATCTATATTTTTTTCTATGCTACCTTTTAATTACAAAGAAGAATTAATTAGTTTGCACAAATCTATCAATTCAATAATCCTTGCTTTATCAATAGCTATTTTTTTATTAGCAATAGTTGGTATAACTACAGGATTAAATTTTATTTTGCATAAAAATGAAAGTAGGATAAGATATATTGAAGAAGATGGTATAAAATATATTGAATTAGTTGATGGCTATATAAAAGAAGAACTTGTAGTTGAAACAGGAACTATTTTACCAGAACTAAAAAATTACTTTCGTGATGATTATAAATTACCAAAAGATCTAACAGTTCAATATTTTGAAAATAATAATGTTTTGAATTTAGAACAATTTACCTATGAAAAGGATGGAGATTATTATTTAAAAGGTATTAGAACAATTAATGTTATTATTTTTGGCGATTATGAATACCAAACCAAATTATCTATTATTGATACAACAAGTCCCACAGTTACTCTAAAAGAAATATCAATACCAGCAAATGAAGAATTAGATTTAAATAGTTTTGTTGAAACATATATTGACAATAGTGGAATAAACGAATACAGCGTTCAATTTAAAGAAGAATATGACTTAAGTAAAGAAGGTACATATGATGTTACATTATTAGTATGTGATATATCAAATAATTGTAATGAAGGAACAACTAAAATAACAATTACTAAAGCTGAAAATAACAATTCTAATAATGGTAATAGTGGTTCTGGCAATAAACCTAGCTCTAGTAATAACAAACCAAATACTAACACTCCTAAACCTAACTCTGGTTCTAATTCGAATAGTAACGGAAACAACACTCCACCTAAAAGTAAAATTTTCTCATTTGATGCTTCAAATGTTATAACTCCTGAATATCGAAACTGTCCAGTAGAAAATAATACTTTTGATGATTATAATTTAGTAATAAATCATTATGGAACGACGGAAACTATTCATTTTGGTCATATTGAATATACAGTTAATTCTAATTGTAGATATATAATAAATAATTATCAATACATGGGCTATCCAACAATTTCATATGCTTTAAATAATTTTAATGGCACTGCCAAAACTATGTTAGAAGAAGCTATGTATATTTATAATACCAAGAATGATCCACAATCAGGTTATCAAACTTCTTTAGACAACTTCTTAAAATATACTAATGAAGCTCGAAAAGAAGCAGGACTTAATGAAGTAGAATTAAATTATCATTTATGTATATTGGCTACAATGCGGGCAATAGAAATTAATTATTCTGGAATTGCATATGAGCAACACTTCCGACCAAACGGAACATTATGGACAACACTTTGGGATGAATATGGTTTATCAATTCCATCAGGAAGATCTGAAAATATTGCTTTTAATCAAAAAAGTGATAAAAAAGCCTTTGAAGCTTTAATGAATTCTGAAGGTCATCGAAAAGCAATTTTAACTGGAATGTATACAAAAATGGGAATTGGTAAATTCACCTTTAATAATCGAACATATTACGTTCAAATATTCTCAACATAAAAAGACTTTTTTAAAGTCTTTTTTCTTATGCCGCAGCACCGGCTGGACCAGTTGGTCCTTGTGGAATAGTTAAATTTAATGTATAGTTTGGTGCTGTTCCCGTTAATTCTGCTGCAGCTGGAGTATCTGGAGCACCAGTAGTTACTGTCCCAATTGTAATTGTTGGTGTTGGTGCATCTGCACCATCAGCTCCTGCAGCTCCGGTTGCTCCAGTTGGACCTGTTGGTCCAGTTTCTCCAGTTGGTCCAGTTGGTCCTGCCTCACCTGTTAAACCAATAGGACCTTGTATTCCTTGTGCACCTGCAGCACCAGTAGCACCTGTTGGACCAGTAGGTCCCGTCTCTCCAGTAGGCCCAGTTGGTCCTGCCTCACCTGTTAAACCAATAGGACCTTGTATTCCTTGCGGACCTGCAGCACCAGTAGCACCCGTTGGACCAATAGGTCCCGTCTCTCCAGTAGGCCCAGTTGGTCCTGTCTCACCTGTTAAGCCAATTAAACCTTGAATTCCTTGCGGACCTGCAGCACCAGTAGCACCCGTTGGACCAGTAGGTCCCGTCTCTCCAGTAGGCCCAGTTGGTCCCGTTGGACCAGTAGCACCAGTTTCTCCCGTTAAACCAATCAAACCTTGTATACCCTGTGGACCAGTTTCCCCTGCTGGTCCTGTTGCTCCAGTTGCTCCTGTTGGTCCCGTTGCACCTATTGGACCTGTAGGTCCTGTAGGTCCTATTGCACCAGGAGTTCCAGCTATACCTGGATTACCTTGAATTCCTTGAATACCTTGTGGACCAGTTGGACCTATAATTCCCTGAATTCCTTGAACTCCTTGTATCCCTTGAGGTCCAGTTGGACCTGTTGGGCCTTGTGGACCAGTAGGACCCTGTGGACCAATTGACAAATCTCTAAAACCACAACAAGTACCATTAGAAGAATTATTTTTATTATAATTATTTATCTTTTGTCTAGCTGATTGCAATAAACAATTAGTGTTATTATTCATATATACCTCTATACCTCCCTATAATAATGTATTCATTACAAGATAATTTTGCATAGTTAAAATTACTAAAAAAAGAATGAAATAAATTTCATTCGCCAACTACTTTGTAGTTGGTTATTTTTGTTTTATAATATTTTTATG
>CANQFI010000054.1 GCA_947598455.1 uncultured Bacilli bacterium
ATACTAAATTAAATAATAATGACTATTTAACAGTTACACAAAATTCTTCATGGTTTGGAAGTAGCGGAGATTATAAAATACAATTTAGAGCTAAAAATTCTTCTAATAACACGACAATTAATACAACTATAACCTCTACTGGAGGAACTACAACCCAAATGGGTATCTACGAAGGCATGAAAATGTTAGCTGAAGCTAAAGATGTCACAGAAGACATAGATGGAGAAACATTACATCGTACACCTGTCATGATTTTAATAACAGATGGTGTTCCAACTTACATTTCAAATGGTGATTGGTGGAAACCAACAATTACCAGTGAAAGTCAACAATTAGGTGATGGAAGTAAAAATGCTGATGGATTAAATTTTGCTACCATGTTAACCGCTGCTTATATGAAAAAAATTGTTAATCAACACTATTACGGAAACGAAAAAGGCAGTAATGGACATAGTGCTCGAATATTTACTATCAGCGTTGATACTGATGAACAAAATAAAGACATAATGGAAAGTACCTTTAATCCTAAAGACAAATGGGATTCAGAATCCGATATGTCAAAAAAATTAAAGACTTATTGGCAATCTTATCAAAATAATCAACAACCATTTGATGTAAAGGTAACAACTTGTTCAAGTACTTTTTTTTGCAAGGAACAAACCTATTCTATAAAACATCCTACTTCAACAACTGAAGGAATTTCTGATTTAACCGAAGAAGATATGAAGTATAACAATTCATACTATGATGTTCAATCAGCAAATTTACAAGAAATATTCAGTAATATTATGGATTCACTATCCAGTGAAATATTTAATCCAGTTGAAGGTACTAATAGTGCTGGCGTAAATAATTCATTAACTTTTGCTGAACCACTCGGTTTATATATGGAAGTAAAAGATAAAGCCATCGCCGTTAACAACCCCGTAGAAGGTAGTGAAAATATTCAAAATGAACATGGCATTTACGATATGGCCATACTACTTTATAATCAAATGCATGGTATTGTGAAAACTGCCGTCTACGATGAATCATTTGTTGAAAGCCACAGCAACGATGGTAACGAGTTTAAAGCAGGATGGTATAGTAGCAATGGTTCTTACTTAGGCACAAATAGTGAAGGAAGCTGGAGCAATGGTGATACTTACTATGTTGATAAACAAACTGCTCTTCAATTCGTACCAACCATTCCCGAAAAAAGTAGTTCCTCCTCAGATAATGAAGATTTAAAGCATATTGTTTATACACTATATCGTTTTGCTGAAAATACAAATGATAGAAACACAACAATATCAAATCCTTGTTATGGTGGAAATTCTGAAGTCACATTTAAATTAAGCGATATTAGAATCTGGGTTGAAGAAAGTGGTAACTACGTTAACCAGAGTGGTATGATCATTCCTGGCTCTGGATATGATTCAATGTTATACATCAATCTTCCATCTAATGCTATTCCTTCTGAAGTAGCAAAAATAACTCTAGATGAAAAAGGTAATATTGCCAAATATGATACAAACATAGATGAAAAAGGGATTTCGAATCCCTTGAGAGTTTTCTATAGTGTTGGTATAAAAGATGAATACTTAACTGAAGATAACTTAGATATGGACCTAACCAAAGTCAGTCAAGAATATATTGAACATTTTAAAAACGATGATGGCTCTCTAAATTTTTTTGATAGTTATTGGAGTAAATCTACATACGACGATTATGAAAATGAAGACAAAAGAACTAGAGGAGATACTACTTTATCTTTCTCCCCAAGCCAAAGTAATAAATATTACTTTTTTCAAAAAAATCTAGCATTATACACAGATGCTTATTATATTGGTACCGATGGCTCAACCACACATATCGATGATTTAAGTAAATACGAAAATAAAACTTTAGCTAAAATATATGATGGAAAATCAGACAACAAGGAAATTCCTGAAGATATAAAAAAACAGATTCAAAGTGATTTTCAAAACAATACTATATCTCAAGACACAATAGTAATATTAAGTCAAGACGTTATCACAGACACTAACGGTTTCACAAAAAACGGAACATATTACATAATTGATGATTACTACGTCCCAGATAAAGATGGCAAAGGTAAAAAAGTCGAAATAGTTATCCAAAGATCTGGTCAAGACTTTAGTTTAGGTACTGAAGGTGAAAGTGAGCAAAAAGGTGACTATCTATGTTGGAAAGCTAAAACAAGAAATAGTACAGAAACTTATGATTTCAACGCAAAACCAAGTAATGATGACTATGTCTTATCTACCAAAGTAGGAGCATTGAGAGTCGGTAACTTATCAAGTAACATTGGTACTAAAGAAAATAACAAAACTGAAACAGCTTATAACTATTATATTCCTACCATCTCTGCTACTAAAGAAAATGATGATGTTGATATCACCAACTATTTAGGAAATAATGGTCGCTTAATCGCTCAAGACTCATTATTAATGATTACTAAAGAACTAGAAGGTACTCTAGAATCTGAAGAAGATGACCAATTTAATTTTGAAGTATATATCGAAGGAAAAGAAGGCAATTACCAAGGCATCATCGTCAAAAAACACAATAGTGAAACTGGTATTCATTGGGACTACATTATTGAAAAAATTGAAGTCGTAGTTGATCAAGATGGTTATTTATTAGCTCCTGATGATTCAAAAGCTGTAATTGAACATAATGGTCAAAAATATATTATGAAACTACACAACAAAACTGATTTTGATAAAGAATTGTCTGTTGAAGCAACACAAGAAACAGACGAAAATACCGATGGCATTCAAAAATTCTACGTTATGGTTGATTACTATAACGAATCAAACTCAAACACAGCAGCAGAAAATAACCAAAAAGTATATGTTTGGGAAACTGCAACCGGTAATACCGAAAATGGTAATAAAAACAAATTTGGCGATAAATTCAAAACTAAATCATCATACAAAACACAAAATGTTAAATTTGGATATAAAAAAGACACACTAAGCGAAAATACATATCCAGATGAATGGACTGCTGAAGACAAAGAATTAGAACCATATACAACTAATATTACATTAAAACCAGATGAAGGTATTTTAATAAATGGTATTAAAACTGGATCAGACTATAAAGTAACAGAAATAATTACGAAAAACCAAGATACATCAGGTGTTAACTTTAAAAGTATCGAACATAAAATGAACAATTCGACTAATAAATATACATATGAAAGTAACAATACAGATGCAATACCAGGTGATGGTGCAAATGGTTTCCAAAAGAACGAAGACGATGATAAAAATAATAAAACATATATGATCTTTGGTGATACCGGGAGTAACTTGGAAGAAGTTCACTATACAAACTATGATAAATTAAAACACTTAACTATTTCTAAAAGTCTTGAACCAGAAGAAGGTACAACCATCACAAATCATGATAAAAACATTGAATTCCCATTTAACATCTCATTTCATACATTAGATAACCAACCATTAAACACCAAGATTGAATATAAAAAAATTAAAATAGATGAAAAAGTGACAGATGATGGATTTACTGAATTACAATTAAATGGTAATGAAGGTGAAACATTCAGTTTCCATCTAAAAGCTGATGAACAAATCGTCTTCGATAAACTACCACTAGACACTGGCTACAAATATGAATTAATTGAAGAAGCAACTGATGGTTATGAATCAGAAAATTCAACAATAAAAGGTGTTGTAGAAGCTAATAGTGATGGAGTCATGCCTCAAACAGTTCATAATATTAAACTTGTACCAAAGATTGATGTCTCTCTTACAGGGACAAAAACATTAATTGGTGATGAACTACAAAAAGACGAATTTGAATTTGTTATTATACCTAACGATAATAATCCTGAAGAAGATCCAATCAAAGAAGAAACAATTGTCTCAAATGATGATAAAGGCCAAATTACCTTTATAAATAAAGAATATACTAAAGCTGGTACATATAATTATCATGTAAAAGAGAAAAAACTTTCTGAAACCGATATTATTTATGATACAACAGAATATGATGTTAAAGTTACAATTACTGAAACACCAGATGAAAAGTTATTAAAAGAAATCGAAATAACAAGTAATGGTATCGTAAAAGATAATATAACTTTTACTAATATCCGTGTAAAAAAAGACATTAATCTAAGTGGTACTAAGGAATTAATAGGAAAAAGCCTAGAAGATCAAGAATTTAGTTTTGTTATATCTCCAGATACTTCAAATCCACAAGATGATATAATTAATCATGAACTTACAGTTACTAATGATACTTTAGGACATATTGAATTCCTTAAAGGTACATATACAAATATAGGTACTTATTTATATCATATTAAAGAAGTCATTCCTAATGAAACAGACTCAATTATTTATGATGAAACAAAATATGATGTTAAAGTTACTATTTCTTTAGATGAGTATAATCAAGTTGTTAGTCAAACTGATATTACACATAATGGTACAAAAGTAGATGAGATTATATTTAAAAATATTAATGTTAATGAACAAATTGAATTAACTGGTACTAAACATTTAACTGGTGGATCATTAAATGATGATGAATTTAGTTTTGTTATTTCACCTGATGAAAACAATCCTAAAGAAGACCCAATTAAAGAATCATTAATAGTAAAAAATAAAAGTAATGGTTCAATAACATTTATTAATCATACATATACCAAAGTTGGTAAATATTTATATCACATTTATGAAGATAGTAGTGAAAATAGACTTGATATTATTTATGATAAAACATCATATGATGTTACTGTAGATATTCAAAATATTAATGGTGTAATTACTAGTCAAGTCTCTATTAGTAACAATGATGTGGCTGTTCCAAGAATTGAATTTACAAATTACATTATTGCTGAACAAGTAACATTAAATGGTATGAAGTATTTAGCAGGCAAAAAATTAGAAGACAAAGAATTTAGTTTCACAATAACACCAAATGCATCTAATCCTGAAGGAGATATTATAAAAGGTGTAACTACTGTTTCTAATGATGATAAAGGAAATATACAATTTATAAACGGAAAATATCAACAAGTAGGTATCTATAAATATGAAATAAAAGAAGTTATACCTGATAATACTGATAATATTAAATATGATTCAACAATTTATAATGTTACTATTACAGTTAGTCTTGTTGATGGTGTTATATCCAATAAAATTGATATTAAAGCCAATAATAGTACAAGAGGAACTATAAGCTTTAACAATGCTTATCAAGAAACAAGCATTAAATTAAATGGACTTAAATCTTTAATAGGTAAAAAACTACAAGATGAAGAATTTAGTTTTACTATAACACCAAACACATCAAATCCTAAAGGAGATATCCTTACAAGCCCTATAACAGTTAAAAATGATGCTTCTGGCAACATTACATTTATTGATGGTAAATACCATAATACAGGTATTTATAAATATAAAATAAATGAAAATACAACAAATCAAGAAAATCACATTGAATATGATAAAAGTATTTATGATATAACAATTACTATAGATGAAAAAGTAGATGGTAGTTTAACTAATAATATCGTTATTAACAAAAATAATAATGTTGTAAATGATATTAATTTTACTAATTATTATATCAATTTACCTATAACTATTAGTGGAACTAAATACTTAGAAGGCAAAGAAATAGAAGATCAAGAATTTAGTTTTGCTATTACTCCTAATCCGAATAATCCTTTAGGAGATGCTTTAAGTGACGAAGTTATTGTTAAAAATGATGCTTCCGGTAATATTACATTTATTAATGGTAATTATACTGAAATAGGTACCTATAAATACAAAATAAAAGAGTTAATACCAGAAGAATTATCAAACATTAAATATGATACAAATGAATATGAAATAATAATATCTATATCAATAGAAGATAATAAAATTGTTAAAAATATTAATATAATAAGTAATGATGATGCTACTAAAAATTCTATTGAATTTGTTAATATTTTTCAAACAGTTCAAGTAGAACTTAATGGTCAAAAGATTTTAAAAGGTGACAAATTAAAAGGTAATGATTTTAACTTTATGGTTATTCCAGATCCAAATAATCCTTTAGATGATCCCATTACAGAAACTTTAATAATATCCAATGATGAAAATGGTAATATACCTTTAATTAAACAAACATATCAACAAGCAGGAACTTATAAATATATAATTAAAGAACAAATAGATACATCAATTAAAAATATAAAGTATGATGAAATTATTTATGAAGTTACTATTGTAATAGATTATGATGATAAAGGATTATTAACAAAAAATATTAGTATTACAAGTAATGATAATATTGTTGATAATATATCATTTACCAATAACACAAAATTTGAAATTCCAAATACTTTAGATTATATTGGCAAACATTTTCTTATATTATTTATAACAATAATAACTATGGGTAGTATATTATTCATATATAGAAGATATAATATTCAGAAATAAAAAAAATTGATAAAAAATTGAAGTGAACCACAAATAGTTCAAAAAAAGAACAGGTAAGATTAATTTCTTACCTGTTTTAACTATAAGCAATTTATATTATACAATAATATCCAGTTTTCAACAAAAATCATGTATTCTTGTAAAAATATGATTTTATTATTGTACAAAGTTTCTTTCTTAAATATTGTATAAAAAATCCCATTGTGAAGTATCATTTGATATCCTTTTCTTGACATGAAAATAGTAATTTTATTTAAATGCAGATAGTTTAGTCCCCATAAGGTGTATATTACTATTAATAATAGATCATGTACATCTTTTATTATTTGATTAAATTAGTTAAAATATCAATTACTAATTTATTATCTCTATGTTTTGATATTTTATATCTTTCTTTCTAATCTTCTTTTGTTAAATCTCTTTCTTTAGGACATCCACACTTATCTAATTTTTGAGATTTATTTAATCATTTTATTTTTCCTAGTTTAAATAGTATTTTGAGATATTACAAATTATTTTAATGATACTCACATTGCAAATATCTTTCTAATATAATCCTTTTTAACGTCATCATTATTTTTTTTAATTTTTGTCATTTTGAAGCCATAAGAAAACACTTCCTTCCGGAAGTATACCATATCATATTTTTTTTACTAATTTTTTATTGATGTCTACCATAAAGGACGCAGTTAATACACTTATTTTTTTATTTAAAATAATGAATCATCTGAAATATAATATTTCCCTTCTTTATTTAACCATCTTGCCATTGCCCATGCTTCTTGAAATCTAATATTTGCCATTGTCAAACCATATTCTCGACAAAGTTTTTCGTATTTTTGATATGTTTCAGGTTGTTTCGTGAATATTATCCACATTAATGCAGATTCTGTTGTTTGATAAGTTAAACCACCATTTTTATGTGAAGGTCTCTTAATTACATTACATCTTCTACATCTTAAAGTTAAATTATCAAGTGTATCAGCAGCATCTTGTAATTCCTCTCTTGGAATAATATGATCTGCCTGTAAATCTAACCTCGTACCACAATCTGCACACTTTCCTGTTTCGTTAAAATGCCATTCTCTTACTGCCTCCCAACATTTTCTTTTTGGATAGTGTGACTGAAAAGTTTTTTTACTAGCAATTGATGTTCCTACTTGTGATGGATTCAGTTGTCCTAAAACTAATGTTGTTACCTCTTTATAGTTAACAAGTTTTTCCTTAATTAAAATTTCCAACAATTCCTTCCAATCATTTTCTGACCAATCACTATCTTTTTCAGGAAAAGTATCTGTATTATTATTAAATATTTTATTCATCACTCGATTCTCCTTTTTCTATTTCTTTTTCCAGAAAAGCAGAAAATTCAGATAATGAAAAACCTAATGCATTTACAATCTCATAAATCTCAATAATATCTAATCTTCTTTGTCCTGACTCGTACTTGCTAATATATGTTTGATCACAATTTAATATAGAAGATAGTTCCTGTTGAGTCATATTAGAGTTTAATCGTAATTCTTTTAAAATATTCATTGCAATTTTATAATTATTAGAATAAAAAGTTTTCATAATTTATTCCTCCTTTTATTCATGATTATAAACAAACACTAAAAATATGCCAAAATAGCATATCAATATATTTTTTTATTATTTTTTTATGATATAATATTATTTGTTAGGAGGATAACATGAATTATAATTACTTACTAAAAAAATTTAAAAACATTATTAATCATGATTGGATACCTCCACAATCTTTAAAAATAGAAATAAACAATCTTCTTAATTATGCTTTAAATAATAATTATAAATTAAATACTAATATAGATGAATTATTTTATGAAGCAATCAACAACAAATTGGAACTATGGAAACCATATTATAAAAATATTCTTGATTGTGCATTTAAACTTGATATTAAATTAAATTATAATGTTAAACTCAATATTCAAAATTGCATCACTATGATGAATAGAAATAAATTTAGAGAAGTATTATCTAGCAATAAAATATACAATGATAAATTATATAACTCATTTATTACAATTCCCGTGAATGAAATAAAAAATAGTATATCTAATTTGATTAATAATGATGAAAGATACAACGATGTTTTAACATCCATTTTTTCTAGAGCTGTTTATAATATTTTCCCTAAAAAATGTGTTAACATTTATTTTTCTGGTTTAAAAAATGTAAATAATGATTATTTAAAGAATCTTGATATTCTTTACAATCCATTTGAGAAAAACGATTGTTCATTAGCTTTTATTGAAATTGATAAAAACAGATTTTTAAAAAATCCAGAAGAAGGTTTTTCTTACTATTTCGAATTAATAAAAATATACTATAATAAATTAATGAATCATACAGATTTAATTTTTATTATTCCTTCATTTAACCTTGATGGTGTCGACTACCAATGGATAATATATTCAAAAATAGTTTTATTTGCTGAAAAATTTAATCTTAAAAAAATTAATAATGCTTACTTCAGAAAAAAGAAAATTATTGAATCAACATTTAACTACATAAAAGACCTTGATTTAAATTCTGCCCAATTTGATTTAGTAGCAGAAGGATTTACTTTCAAAGATTGTTTTGTTTTAAACAACATCAAGAATAATAATTATGATTTAATGATTGTTTTTGAAAAAAATCAAAAAGATGAAAGAAAAATTATATGTCCGACATGTTTCAGTAAGAATATTCAAGGTAATTCATATCCAATATTAAATGTTAAAAGTTGGGAATGCAATAATGTATTATGCCCAGATAGAAGCAAATATAATAGAGGAAAAAGATTTTCATATTATTCATATATGAGACAAAATGCTATGATTAATAACCAAAACGAAATTCCTGTTGATAGTGTTAACAAATGGCATCTCGATTGTCTAAATGTAGATAATATTAATGATGTTTTTGATATGGCTTGTAGACATTATAGTTTAGCAGGCAAAAAGGTTGACATAATTAGCAATTCATTAAAAATAAATAATAAAACTTATTTAAGTAGAAAAATAAATATTGTAAACACAAATATTGATTACGATAAAAAGCTATATAGTAATTTTAATGATTCACCATTTTTTAAGAGATATGAATATAATAAGCCACATGCCCTAAAATATAAAGAAGTAAAGAAAGAAGTTTATCCTGGTGGTTATATATACAACGGAGATTCTTATGAAGTATTAAATCACTTCAAGGAAAATTCGATTTCTGCTGCTATTACCTCCCCTCCCTACTATAACGCAAAAAGTTATTCTCAATGGGATAACATATATTGTTACCTTTATGATATGAAAAATATAGCTAATGAAGTATACAGAGTTCTTGAAAATGGTGGAGTATATTTATTTAATATATTTGATTATTTTGATAACGAAAATAATGTTGCACTATCTGCCATGGGAAATAAAAGAATGATATTAGGCGCATATATTATAGATTTATTTACCAAAATTGGTTTTAAACTTGTTGGCAATATAATTTGGTATAAAGGTGAGATACAGGGAAATAGAAGTTTTAATCAAGGAAATTATGGACCATATTATCAAGCACCTTTAAATTGCTGGGAACATATATTTGTCTTTTCTAAAGGAAATGCTAACAAAAAATTTAATGATTTAAAATCTGAAGTAAAAAATATTAGACCATACATAAAATATATAAAAGGAGAAAATATTTTAGGTCATGATGCTCCATTCCCATTAGAAATACCAGAACTTCTTATATCTAAACTTGATACTAATGACATTGTATTAGACCCTTTTGCCGGAAGCTTTACAACTGGAATATCTGCATATAATCATAAAATTAAATCAGTATCTATTGAATTATCAGAAACTTATTATAAATTATGCATAGATAGAATTACCAATGTTTTAAAAGAAAAAGATTAATGAAAATAACCATTAATCTTTTTTGAAATCCATTGTTTTTATCTCACATATATTTCTACTAA
>CANQFI010000055.1 GCA_947598455.1 uncultured Bacilli bacterium
AATAGTTTTCACTTTTTATTTACTAAGAATGATATAAGTAATTGAGGATTTTCATCATTCATAACAATTTTATATATTAAATCGATTATAGGCATTTTAATTTTTTTATGTTTGATTAGTTTATAGATACTTTTTAATGTATAGTAGCCTTCGACGGTATTATTTTGTAAATGTTTTTCTTTTTCTTCTTTGGTAGCACCAGCTCCTATTACATAGCCAAATGAAAAATTACGACTTTTTGTTGATGTACAAGTTAGTAATAAATCACCAACACCGGCGAATGATGTTATTGTTTTAGGATTACCACCTAATGCTGCAATTAAGTTTTTAATATCATTTAAAGCTTCAGTAATCAGGAAACTTTGAGTTGATTCAGGATAACCCATACCATCTAGCATACCAGCAGCAACGGCAATAACGTTTTTAATACTACCACATATTTGAACACCAATTAAATCATTAGTGTCACGTAATTTTAAGGTGTCGTTTTCTAAAACTTCTTTAATACATCTTATGGCTTTTTTGCTATGAGAGGCGATTGATAAACCAACAGGATTATTGTAAGCCATATCGATAGCAAATGAAGGACCAGATATAATAGCGATATGTTTTATTTTTAAAGTTTCAAAAGCTATATCGCTTAAGAAAGAACAAGAGTTGTTTTCAATACCTTTAGAAGCAATACAGACAATGGTTTTTTTATTTATGTATGGTTTTATAGAACGACAGATGGATCCGACATAAGCTGCAGTTGATGTTATAAAGATAATATCAGTATTTTGACAAGCTTTTTCATAATCCATAGTTAATTTAATATTTTTAGGAGTATCGAAGTTAGGTATTAAGCCATCAATATAACCTTTTTCTTTATAGTTATTGTATCTTTCTTCTGATTCAGTCCACATTATGATATTTTTATTTTTTTTACTTAGTGCACTGGCAATAGCAAGACCATAAACTCCGGTACCTATTAGAGCAATTTTCATTATTTTCCACCTTTCATTTCTTCATGTAGTTTATTTAAATTTTGTTCGTATTTGTTATTTTTAGGATGATAGTATTTTTTATTTTTAATATTATCAGGAAGATATTGTTGTTTAACCCAAGAATTAGGATAATCATGAGGATATTTGTAGAGAGGACTATTAGTTTTAATATGAGCTGGTAAGTTACCAGTTGTTCCTTTTTCAATATCACTTAAAGCTTCATCTAAAGCAAGATGAGCACTATTACTTTTAGGGCTTAGGGCCATTTCGGCAACAATTGTTCCTAAAGGAATACGGGCTTCGGGAAGACCAACTAGCTCTGAAGCATGTATGGCAGCCATTACTTTGGGGCCAATTCCAGGATTGGCAAGACCAATATCTTCATAAGCAATTACACTTAAACGACGATAGATACTATCTAAGTCACCTTCGGCGATTAATCTTCCAAGATAATGAAGTGATGCATCAACATCAGAACCGCGAATTGATTTTTGGAGTCCTGATAAAACATCATAGTGACCATCTTCATCAGCATCAGCAAAGAAAATGGCTTTAGAATTAACATTTGTTACAGCTTCTATAGTAACATGTTTATCTGTTGTACCATAATAAGCTACTTCAAGTAAATTAATAGCGCTACGCATGTCGCCACTACATAATTTAGCAATAGTAAAAAGAGCTTCATCATCTATTTTAATACCACTTAAATATTTACAGGCACGTATTAAACCTTCTTTGATATTAGCAATGGTAAGCTCTTTTAATTCAAATATTTGACAACGACTTCTAATAGCGGGATTTATTTTATGATAAGGATTTGAAGTAGTCATTCCTATAAGAGTTATTAAACCATTTTCAATATATGGTAGTAGCAAATCTTGTTTATCTTTATTTAAACGATGAATTTCATCCATAATAACAATCATTTCACCATTCATTTTAGCTTCTTCAATGACGATATCAAAATCTTGTTTATTATTAATTGTCGCATTTAACATACGATATGGTTTATTAATCGTATTAGCTATGGCACAAGCAATTGAGGTCTTACCAATACCTGGTTTACCATAAAGTATCATACTTACAAGATGATTATTTAAAACTAAATTACGAAGTATTTTATTCGGACCTACTAAATGTTCTTGACCAATTATATCGTCTAAAGTTTGAGGCCTTAATTTGTCGGCAAGTATTTCCATGTAATCACCTATTTAATTATAACAAAAGTGATTTACAATTAACAAGAAATTTTATATAATTTTATAGTAGGGTGGTCACATATGAAAGAAGAATATATTCCTAGTACTTATATAAATAAGTATATGGAGTATTTAGAATATGAAAGAAAATTATCTAGTAATACTTTAAAAAGTTATTTAAATGATTTAAAAGACTTTGATGTGTATTTTAAAGGTAATTTATTAAATTTAAAGTATGATGACATCCAAAAATATATTGGTTCTTTAAATGATCGTGTTGCAAGGACGGTATCACATTATCTTACAGTTATTAATTCTTTTTATGAGTTTTTACTTAATGAAGGAATAATAAATGATAATCCTTGTAGTAATATTGCTTCACCTAAAGTACCTAAGAAATTGCCTACTTACTTAACAGAAGAAGAAGTAGATAAATTACTTAATATTAATTTAGTTACACCTTATGATTATCGTAATAAAGCAATGTTAGAATTATTATATGCAACGGGTTTACGTATTTCGGAATTAGTTAATTTAAAAATAACTGATATTGATGTAAATAATTCTCTTATTAGAGTCTTTGGTAAAGGCAAAAAAGAAAGAATTGTTCCTGTTACGGATTTAGCTTTAGAATATTTAAGAGTTTATGTTACACAGTATCGTAATGTTATATTAAAAGATAAGGTTTCAGATTATTTATTTATTTCTAATAGTTTAACTAATATAAGTAGACAAGGATTTTTTAAGATAATAAAAAAAGAATGTAAAAGAGCAGGGATTGAAAAAAATGTTTCTCCTCATGTTCTTAGACATTCTTTTGCCACACATTTACTTAAACATGGTGCTGATTTAAGAGTTATTCAAGAACTATTAGGTCATGAAGATATTTCAACGACACAAATATATGCTCATTTAGTAAATGAAAAATTAAAAGAAGATTATGAATATCATCCAAGAAATAAAATTTATAAGGAGGATTTATGATTTATGAAAAAAGTAATTTTTAGAATAGTAATAATTCTTGTAATAGTTGGAGCTATTTTTGGTGGTAAGAAATATATTGATCAAAGAACTTATTCTTATAAAACAGAAATTAATGATGCTTTGACAAACTATTTTGTTAAAGATGATGATACTAGTTTGAATAATATATTAAATGTTTTAGATAAAAATAAAAGAAATGATGCGAAAAGAACAGAAATTCAAAATTATTCATATCAAGTAGTTGGTAGTTGGTTTACTTATATGGATCAAAAGTATGCTTGTGATGATACAACTTATCGTGCTAATAAGAATTCTTGTATTGATCAATTATCTGAATTTCAAAAATTAAAAGATAAATTAGAACAATTATATAATTATAAGTCTAAAGAAGGTTATACAATAATATTACCAAGTTATTACAATAGTTTATTATCACAAAGTCAAAAAAGAATAGCAGACTTAGAGAAGAAAGTAAAAAATAGTCGAAATCCTCAATCTGCTGAAGAAGAAAGATTAGAAAAATGTAATAAAGCAACAGAATGTGAAAATTGTCGAGATGGTATTTGTACTTGTTACTATACAGCTAATGGAGTTAGAGAAGGACTTACTTGTAAAAAAGAAATTGAAGGAAACTAAAAAAAGAACCAGAAATTGGTTCCTTTTTTTTAATTACATTCTCTTTTAGAGTTATTTGATCTAACATTTGTTTTTTCGTTAGTACGTTCGTTAGATCTATTATTACTCTTAGAGCTTTTTTGATTATTACTTCTAGAATTACTAGAAGATTTTTGACTATTTCTGCTCATAATATTTTAACCTCCTATTAGTATTATTTACGAAATATAGAAAAGTATTTATGGAAAATGATGGTATTTTTGAATATTTTATTATTTTATTAATAATATATATTATGATAAATTTATATCCATTGATTATTACAAGTATTGCTGGGCTAGGGGCGATGCTTGGTAACTTATTTTTATTTATTAATAAGAAATATAAAAATAATATTTTAGCTTTTGCTTTGGGTTTATCTAGTTCAGTAATGTTTTTAATATCAGTAATTGAATTAATACCAGAAGGATTATTACTTATTAGTAGGGAGGTTAACTATTTAGTATTACTTTTTTATTCTTTGGCTTTACTAGTAATAGGGTATATCTTAGTCTTATTTATTGATAAAAGAATAGAAAGTAATGATAAATTATATAAAATTGGTATTTTAAGTGCGATTAGTTTATTAATACATAATATACCAGAGGGGATAATATGTGCAGTAACTAGTTATAGTAATATAGATTTGGGTTTAAAAATGAGTTTTATTATAATGGTTCATAATATTACGGAGGGAATAGCGATTTGTTTACCGATTTATTATGCAACTAATAGTAAATTAAAAGCTATATTAATTACCCTATTAAGTGCAATGGGGGAGGTATTAGGAGCGTTATTTACAATGTTGTTTTTAAGACCATTTATTAATAATTTTATGTTATATATTATTCTTTTGATTACAGCGGGAATTATGATTAGTTTGAGCTTAGGAAAAATATTTAAAGAAGGATTAAGTTTAAAAAAATATTTGTATTTTATGATGGGAATTATTATTGGCTCAATAATAGTAGTGTTTACTTTATAAGGGGAGATTACCTAGTAATCTTTTTTTTGAAATTTATTATCGGTTAACATAAGATATATTATACGAAGATAAGTTATTTGGAAATTGTTGGTTTTATTATAAGGTTTTATCTTAATTATTTTATCATATATTGTATATTAAGTTGTTATTATTTTATATTTTTAAAATAATATAATATAAAATTGATAATTTAATTTATAAATTTATTTTTTTATATTCTAACATTTGTTCGTTTTTTTATATATTGTTTATTTTATAAATATAATTAATATTAGGCATTGAGATTTGTTTAGATGATATCTTCTTTATCTTATGGAATTCATTAATGTTTAAAATTAGGCATCGAGATCTATTTAGATGATATCTTCTTCACTTCGTGGAATTTGTTATTGTTTAAATTAGGAATCGAGTTTTATTTATGTGATTAGTTAATCATCTCAAGTTTAATTATTTTAAGACGTATTAGAGATGATTTATAAATTTTTTGATAGTTTAGATTAAATTAGATGTTTTGGTTAGATAAGCGTTTTAAAAATAGGAATCGAGAATTAAAAAGATGATAAGCTAATCATCTCGTGGAATCTTTTAAATATAGTTTATATTTTTATATAGGAAAAGGGGAGTTGCTCCCCTATTTTTTTATTTCGATGAAGAGGGGACTTTAATTTTTCATAATATAGATATTTTTAGATTTAATTAATTTTTAATTTATTTATATATTATTTTGCTTTTGTTCTAATTTATTAATATTGATAATTATATTTATATTATTAGAAATTGAAATTAAGATATGTTTATACTTGATATTTAAATTGTTGATTCCCCCTACTTTATTACTTATTATAATAGGGGAAAAATAAAAGAAAGGATTAAACCTTTCTTGATTGAATTTCAGCTATTTTTTCAAATACTTCAGCAGCATTTGATTCATTAATCTCTGTATAACCTAATTCTTTTAATGCTTGAATCTTAATAGTATTTAATTGTTGAGTACGAGATAATTTTTCTTCATTTTTTTGCTCAATTTCTTGAACGAATCTCTTATGTGATTCAGCTAATTTACTACGAGAAGCACCACCATTATTATATAAGGTTAAGGCTGAATATAAAATACCTTCAAAAATAAATTGTTTATCTTCTTGGAATTTATATTCTTCAGGATTAGTAAAGCCGGTTGTTTTACTCATATAACCAAAAATATATTTTATTTCTGGTACATTATCTAGTGATTGGAGTAAATGATATAAATATAATATCGCATAATAGTTCTCCTCTTTACTATCGTTACTTAATTTTTCTTTTAATAAATATGTAATATCACTTAATAAAACTTGTGATTCTTTATTTAAGCCTTTAAAGTCAAATTGGCTTTCAAATTCACTAGCATTTTTTACTTCTTGATTTAAACGACTCTCGACGTTCATTAAATAATCAGTAGTAATATTTATATTATCTATATCTTTACTATCAGTTATATCTAAAAGTTTAAATAATAGTAATTTTTTTTCTTTTGGCCATTTATTAATATCATTAAGTTCTAAGTAGTTATAGACCATTTGACGAGAAACACCTAAGTATTTAGCAAGTCTTACTTTAGATATCCCTAATTCTTGAAATAGTTCATTTAATTTACGCATTGTTATCAGTTCCTTTCTAATGTATTTTACATATTCATTATATTGCTATACATTGACTATGTCAAGGAAATAGCAAGAAAAAACTAGTTATTTTTTAACTAGTTATTGTTTTTTTGAGGCATTAATTGCTCTTTCTTGCCCCCATTTTCTAATATAATTTATTTTTTCGGGATTTGATTTAGATAAGGAAACTACTCTTGATAATTCATTAATTATTAAGTCTTCTGATAAAGTTAATTCTTTATTAGCAATTAATTTATAAGCAATCGATCTAATAGTTGCTTCAATATCAGCACTTGCAAAACCTTCGGTTATAGATACTAATTGGTTTAGAAGGTTTTCTCCTAGTTCAACTTTTAAATATTTTCTGGCATAAAGTTTTAGAAGTTCTAAACGTTCTTTATGATTTGGTAGATCAACAAAGAATATTTCGTCAAAACGACCTTTTCTTACTAATTCTGGTGGTAGTGAATCAATACTATTGGCTGAAGCGATAACAAAAACAGGTTTTTTGCATTCTTGTAACCAGAAAAGGAATTGACCAATCATTTTGGAAGTTACACTTGAGTGCGAATCGTTTAGTCCTTTTTCAATTTCATCAATCCATAAGACACATGGTGAAACATATTCAGCAGTGTCTAGAGCTTGTTTTAGTTGACGTTCTGATTGACCAACATATTCGCCTTGAATTGTTGCTAAATCAAGACGATATAAAGGAATATTAAAGATATTGGCAGTAGCTTTAGAACATAAACTTTTACCACAACCTGGTACTCCTGTAAGCAATATTCCTCTTGGAGATGCTACTCCCCTCTTCTTTAATTCTTCTTTTTTAGTAGGATCCATTAAAATTTTCTTTTCATATAACCATTCTTTTAAATTGTCTAGACCGGCGATTTCAAAATCATCTTCTATAGGAATTGATTCTAAACCAATAATATCATTAAATAATGTTTGTTTAGAAAATTTTAATTCTTTTAAATCTTCTTTGGCAATTGTTCCATTTACTATTAAAGAAGAAATAATATTTTTTATTTCCATTTCACTTAAACCTTGAAGATAAGTAGCAGCATTTTTATAATCGATTTCATCCCATGAAACAGTTATTTGATTACTATATGGTTTGATGGTCTTTTTAATTACTTCTAAGACTTCTTCTTCATTTGGAAAACTTAGATTAAGACTTACTCCTAATCTTTCGATATTTGGCCATACTGGATCATTAGTAATAATAATTATGACACCAGACATTTTTTCAGCTTTTTCAACAATATTTAATAAATATCTTGAAATAATGGTTGATTCATTAATATCTGATATATCACTTAAGATAAAATTAAAATTTTCTTTATATTTTAATTCATTAGCTAAAGTATCTAAAGCACTCATAATGGTTTTATCTTCGCTAATAACGGTATTAGTTTCTAGATCAGTAATACCTGTAGACATTTCATATAAATTAAATTTATTATTTGTTTCTTTAGCAACTTCACTAATTAATCTTAAAGAACGATTCTTTTCAATTGTTTTTAAGATAATTACGGGGATTCTAGCTTTTAAATATCTAGTTAAATAGTCCTTTATTTCATTATAATTCATTGTTATCTCTCCATTTTATTTTATTATTATTAATTGTTAAAGTCATATTGCCTTTAGGATCAACATTATTAGCTTTTTTAAGTAAAATATCATATGTATGATTAGTTTCATCTTTAATTAATTTAATTAATTCAATTTTTTTATCAGTAGTTAAAATATTTAAGTTAATCATTTCTAATAAATAATTTATTTCTTTTTTAAAATTAACTAATATTAAGTCTAGATAATTAACATCATCAAAGATACTATATAAATCTACTTTAATTTTTTTTATCGATTCACTAAATTTATACTTGATTAGTTCAATATATTTAGGAATAAGCATTTCTTGAATATTAGTATTTATAGGGGTATTTTTTAATTCATTTAATGTTTCGATATTATAAGTAGAAGTTTTTAATTTATTAAATATATTTAAATACTCTTCATAATTCATTTTTGGCCTCTATTAATTTTTAATGGTGGTTCGATAGACCATTCTGGTAAAGTAGTTATTACTTCTTTACTGAGATCATTTTTATTTGTTTCCTTATAATTGGGAATTTTTTTAATATCTTTAATTTTTTTAATACTAGGTATTTCTTCTTTAATTAAGTTTATTTGCTTTTTCATATGTTTAGTCTCCTATTATAATATTTCTTTCATTATTACTAGTTACATAGTTATCAGTATCTAAATTATTGATAAAAACTATAAGTTCTTCAAAACGTAATTCATCTTCTTTTAACATATTAATGTAATCGACTGTTTGAGCTAATATTTTTTCTAGACTAGTTAAATAATTTGTTCTTAATTTATTCTTTTCAATAGTTCTTAAATGATTGCGACGATTTAATTTATAAAATAAAATGATATTACCAAGAATTATTACAATAATTAAAATTGTACTTAATAAACGATTATTTAAAGTTATGAATATACCAATAATACCAATTATATTTATGATAAGAAGAATTACTATTAAATCTTTATCTTCTGAATCAAATTCATTATTTAAGTATAATTCTAAATCTTCTTTTATTTCATTTAAATTTGTACCATCAGTGGTCTTAGTTGTAAATTTATCTATTTTAATAGTAAATGGTTCAGTATTTATAGTTTCTTTCGTCTTATTTAAGGCTTCAATTAGATAGTTTTTAACAAGAGAAATAGCTATTTTAATAGTTTCATTACTTACTTTATAATGCTCTTTGTAGATAACTATATTGGTTAATAAACTAAATAAATCTTGCTTATTATTAATAGCATTTTCTTCTTTTTTATATAATTCAGTAGCTTTTTTAGTATCGCCATTACAGGCAATAATTAATTGATTTTTTAAATTATCATTTTGATATATTTGTTCTTTTTCTTCATATTCATATATTAAGTCTGATAAGATTTCTTCGATCTTTTTATTGGATTTTTCACTATATATTAAGTTATCTAAGTAATTATGGAGTGGAACATATGTTGAAGTGATTTTAAGATTTCTTTTTAAAATATTGATATCTGGACTATAATTTTCTAAATGAGGCATAGAAATATTAGTTGCTTCATACTTAGAGATAAAATCTTGCCATAATGTTATTTGTTTATCTTTGATATGTTTTTCATTTTTTAATCTTTTAAACCATTCTGCTACTTTATTAAAGATTAATTCTTTAGCTTCATCACCATAAGCACCAGTTGCTATTAAATCTAATATTACAATAAAGTTTTTATCTAATTCTAAGGGAGACTCACTATCTAGATAATTTTGTAACCAATGAATTGATGGATTGATACGATTTAGTTTTAAATTAATTAGAGAGAAAAAGATGGAAGTTTTAGCAGGATCTTTTTTTAAAGCATTTAAAACTTCTTTAGTAGTATTTTCTTTGTCGTTATTTAACCATGAAATTAAGGCTGCTAAGGCATTAGATAACCAATAGTTAGGATTTTTTAATAATATTTCTTCACGAAGATTTAAAATATAGGCTTTATTAATTTGAGATGATTCAAGAGCTTCTAATAAAGATTCAGTAGTTCTTCTAACATCGTCATAATAACCATATTTTTTTTCGATCAAAGCATTATTATACATAATAGCTTGACGAGCATTAGAAATAATCGTTGTTTCTCTTATTTCTTTTACTAAACCTTTTACTTCAGAATTTAAATCCTCGACTCTTTCTTGAACTTTATTGACTTCATTATTAACGGAATTAACATTAGTTATAACACCAGTTAATTCATTGGCTACAGCACCTAAATTCTTTTCTATTGTATCTAAGTTAGCGGCACTTATTGTTAATGCTTCCATAGTATACACCTCTATTGTTTATTATACCACGTATAATACTGACTAGTAAATTGATGAATTTGCAAATCATTGATTTACTAGTATAATAATTTTACTCATTTTTA
>CANQFI010000056.1 GCA_947598455.1 uncultured Bacilli bacterium
AACTAATGAAGAAATTGTAAGTAAAATAACAAAAAATTATGACATTATAATAAGTGAAGATTTAAGCATTAAAAAAAATAGATATTATTATGTAAATTCTAATTTTGCGTAATATTTATTTTATTGCTTTTAATATTTTTAAATGTTACAATAATGTCAATAGAATAGGAGAAGTATATAAATTATGAAAAAATATTTTAAAAAGTATTTTAAACAAACGTTTTTAATACTATTATGTTTAATGTTTGTTTCATCGCTTATTTTTGTTAATGCTATTACAACAAAAATATTTGAAACAGATGCTATAAAAGGAATTAGAACAGCTCATTATCAACAATCACACAATTTAGTTTATAAAGATGGCTTTATAATAGTTGATGAAGATGTTTCAAGAAAAAATTTTACTATTAGATATCTTGATAAAGAAGGTAAAGAATTAAACAAAAAAGAATTTACCAATAAATATACTACTATTATTGAAACAGATGGTGAGTATTTATATTTAGATGTTTCAGATATTCCCCAAAGTGTTGAAAAAATGTCAACCACAACTGCTATAACTAGTCTAGTTAAATTAAATGAAAATCTTGAAGAGGTTGGTAAAGTAAATTTAGATGGATTAGGTGGTGCTTTCTATGATCCATTTTATTTAACAAATGTACAAGGACCAGAAAATAAATTCCTTGATTCAATTAATACTATAACAGGTAGATATAATTTCTTTCACTTTAATGATGATGGCAGTATTTTAGTTTATACAGATGAAGAGTATTCATATTTTGATGCATCAGATGAACTAAGAAAATGTGAAGAAGAAACTGATGGATCTGGAAAATGCCAATCCTATGATTATTATGAAGATAAAAATGGTGTAAAATATGGCAACAAATTTTTATTAATAAACAAAGAGTTTAATAACGTTGAGTACATTGATCCTACTACTGAACAAAGAAAATTATTTAATAATCATGATAATGAAACAGAGAAAAAAGATGATTATGAAAAATTATGGTATTCAGTAAGTCAAAAAGATAATTATACCTTAAAAGCTGGTTTATACTATGGTGGACCAAACTTTTATGCTTATGAATATGATTGGTATTATGAAGATGAAGAAGATCATGTAGATCCAGAAGCTCTTTTAACACTATATGATGGCAAAAATGAAAAATTCACTATTCAAACTAAAGATTATGAAAGATTCTATAGTGGAGCAATAATGGACGATTATATTGTTGTATATGCTCAAAAAGATTACGATTATAAGTTAGACACACTTGTTAATGATATTTTAGTCTATGATTTTGATGGTAATTTAGTTGATAAAATAACTGATATGACATCATATAATCAATTAAAAGTTGAAGGTAATGGATTTATCACTTCAGGAATGTATGCTGAAGGATGTAAGAGCTATGCATCATCTACCGAAGGAAGACCTGATCAAGATACTCCTGAAGATAATGCTTGTGATACTGAACTTAGACATGTATATTATAAATATAAAACACCAGAAGATAAAGTAATACCTCCAGATACAGCTGATATATCATTAATACTATTAGTAGTATTTGGTACTGGAGTTATTGCAGCATTAATTATAGGTCTTAAGAAATATAATTTTATAAAATAAAAGAAAAGCAAAATTAAATTGTGAACTTGTCAATAAAAAGTAGACAATAAAAAAGAATTTAATGAAACCCTAGTTGAGTCCTATACTCAATTGGGGTTTTATATTTTAAAACATAACTTGGTCTTAAATAATTATAATCATAAATAATTGCATTTATACAATATTCAACATTTTCATAATTATCTTGATTAAAATATATATACATTTCCTTTTTTACCAACCGTTTTTTGATTCAATTATCGGATTTTCTATTGATGTTGATATTCTCGACATTGACCTTTTTATAGCATATCTTTATGTACTTGTAAAAGTGTAATTGATGAGTATATAATTCCTTGATCGCTGTGCATAATAGCTTCTTGAAATTCGTATCCTCTAGAGCTAATTTATGATTTAGAGGATTTACACAATGAAGAAAAGGTTTAACATTTGAACCAATAATTTCGCCATTAAACACATTTACATAATATGTCCAATCATATTTTTTAGTTTAAAAATAATTAATAATTTGATATACTTATCATGTAATAGGGGCGAGTGATATATGCAAACAATTTATATTTTCGGTCATAAAATGCCTGATACTGATACTGTTTGTGCTAGTATAAGTTTATCTTATTTAAAAAATAAACTAGGTTTAAATACTGAACCTCGTGTTTTAGGTACATTAAATAAAGAAACAAAATTTGTCTTAGATTATTTTCATATTGATGAACCAGAGTTCTTAAATGATGTAAAAGTTCAAGTCCGTAATATGCATTATAATAAGGATGCAATGATTGAAGAACACATATCTATATATGAAGCTTATAAAAATATGGTTAAATATGAAGTAACAGGTTTCCCACTTATTAATAAACATCGTAAATTAACAGGATATGTTAATATAAAAGAAATATCTAAGTTTTTAATAGATGGTGATATTACTTATTTAAATACTTCTTATGATAATATTTTAAATACTTTAAATGGTCAAGCAATTACAAAATTTGATGATGAAATAAAAGGTAATATCTTAGCCGCCGCTTATAAAAGTGAAACTTTTATTAATCGTGTTAAATTAGAAAAAGATAGTATCTTAATAGTTGGTGATCGTTATAAAATCTTAGAATATGCTATTCTGTCTGGTATTAAATTATTAATTTGTGTTAATAGTGATACTTTGCCAATTGACTTACTAAATTTGGCTCAAAAAAATAGAGTTAATGTTATAAGTGTTCCTTTAGGTATATATAAATGTGCTAATATGATTAAGTTATGTAATTACATAAATATGATTAATATAAATCCTAACCCTATAACCTTTAGTCCTGTTGATTATCGTGATGATTTTATAGATATAAGTAGTAAATTAGGTCATACTAACTATCCTGTTGTAAATAAAAAAGGTATATGTGTTGGTATGATGCGTTTAGTAGATGCAAATAATTTTGAACGAAAACAAGTCATTTTAGTTGATCATAATCAACAATCACAAAGTGTTGATGGTATTGAAGAAGCTTCTATCTTAGAAGTAATTGATCATCATAACTTAGGTACAATAGGTACATCTACTCCAATTAATTTCCGTAGTATGCCCGTTGGTTGTACTTGTACAATAATTTATCAATTATATAAAGAAGCTAATATACCTATCCCTAAAAATATTGCTGGTATTATGCTTTCAGCTATTTTATCAGATACTTTATTATTCAAATCTCCAACTACTACAAAGATAGATATTGAGATAGGTCATAAATTAGCTAGTATAGCAGAAGTAAATATAAACGAATATGGTATGCAAATGTTTAAAGCTGCTTCTACAGTCAGTGAACTAAGTGTTTATGATATAATCCATTCTGATATGAAAACCTTTAAAAATGAGGATTATACTATTGCAATAAGTCAAGTAATGACTTTAGATTTTGATGATATTCATAAACGTGAAAAAGAAGTTATAAATGAACTTAATCATATGTGTGATTATGGAAATCTTAAAGTAGCTTTATTATTTGTCACCGATGTTATTAAAAATGGTTCTTATCTATTCTATAATGAAACATGTCAAGAACTAATTGAAGATGCTTATGGAATAGATAATATTTATCAAGGTATGTACTTTGATGGTGTAGTATCCCGTAAGAAACAAATGTTACCTCCATTATTAGAAATAGAAGATAGAAGATAACTATCTTCTTTTAAACTAAAATTTAATTTATTAATTCTTGGTATTTTGGTAAAATATAAATAGGTGAATGATATGAAAGTATTAGTAACAGGAGCTAGTTCAGGTATTGGTAAAGATATGGCTATCTATCTAGGAAGTCTCGGCTATGATTTAATCCTAGTAAGTCGTGATGAAAATAGACTAAAAGAAACAGCTAGTAAAATTACTACCAATGTAACTATATATCCTACTGATTTAAGTGGTACCGATAATTGCTATAAATTATATGATAAATTTAAAGATGAAGATATTGATTTATTAGTTAATGGAGCCGGTTATGGTTTATTTGGTAATACTTGGGAAACTGATTTAAATAAAGAATTAAAAATGATCGATTTAAATATTAAAGGTCTTCATATATTAACAAAGCTTTTCTTACAAGATATGGTTAAAAAAGATAAAGGTCATATCTTAAATATTGCTTCTTCAGCAGGCTTTTTAGCTGGTCCTGTTTTAAATACTTATTATGCTACTAAAAATTATGTTGCTAAATGGACCATGGGTATTTATGAAGAACTACGTAAAGTAAAAAGTCATGTTCATATAAGCTGTTTATGTCCTGGACCAGTAAATACCAACTTTAATAAAGTAGCTGGTGGCTCATTTAATCTAAAAGGCTTAAGTAGTGAATATGTAGCTAAATATGGTATAGATAAATGCTTAAAAAATAAATTAATAATTATTCCTGGTCTTACAGTTAGATTAGGGGTCTTCTTTAATAGATTTTTACCATATAAACTATCATTAAGGATTGTTTATCATATCCAAAATAAAAAATGTAAAAGGAATGGTTAATAATGTTTGGATATATGTTAAAAAATTTACCAGCTAAATATGTATTTGCTGGTTATAGTATTCGCAAAAGTTATACTATCATGACTAGTGTCATAAATGGTCGAGTTGTTTATGATATCTTTTTATATACCTATATTGATAATTATCTTTCATTTTATCTTTTAATGGAAAATGGTAAATATAAAAATGTTAATACTAATGAAGAAGTTCCTCTAGCAACTGCTGAAGATTTAATAAGTAAACATATTGCTCGTGGCAAACCAAAAGATGAAGATGAATATGAGACGGTTGATAAAGAAAAAATAGTCGGTGTTTTTGGTATTAGAAATATAGAGACTCTTGTCAAACAAGTTGATGAAAAAGCCAAAGAAAGTGAAAATATGGATGTAAGTTTAGAAGCTATGTTAGATATTAAAAGCCAATATATGGGAATGGAAATAATTGGTACTATCAATCGTTTTAATTCTTTACTTAAATATCCAAAAGGCGTTATTACTATTCCTGCTATCAAAAATAGTATAGATGATCCATATGAATCTATAATAGGTGATGAAATGGACTTTTATGATTTAGTAACAAATAAGAGCTCAGATGAAATAGTTGCCGAATTAAAAAGATTATCCGAACAATTAGATGGAATCGGTAATATAAAAAAATAACCAAATAATAAAGACACTAATTAAGGTCTTTATTTTCAACAGCATTACTATACCATATTAAATCTTGTCTTTGTAATTTATTTAATCTTGCATAATTATTTAATAATTCTGTTAATTGATTATCTACAATATTATTCATAACATCATTTAAAGGAGCATCATTATTTGTTCTACCTAACAAATAATCAGTTGTTGTATTTAAAAAGTCTGCTATCTTAATAAGTTTTTCCATTTTAGGTTCAGCTTTACCTGATTCATAAGCACTAATTGTTTCCTGTGAAACTTCTGCTGCAATACTTAATCTAATTTGCGTAATATTTCTTTTTTTTCTAAGTTCTTTAATTCTATTCATAAAATTCATTCCTTTTATTAATTTAATTTTATAGAAATTGTTTATAAAATTTAGTAATATCATTTGTATAAAAATATTTATAAAATTTATAATAACTAATTTAATATTTTATTACGAACAATTATTTGATATAATGATTTTGGTGTTAAAAATGTTCAAAAAAATATATATTGAAATAACTAATAATTGTAATTTAGATTGTTCCTTTTGTAATAAGAATAATCGTGTTAAAGAATTTATTAGTCTTGAAAGATTTCCAAAATTACTTAATAAAATAAATGGTTATACCAAGTACTTATATTTTCATGTTATGGGTGAACCTCTTCTTCATCCCGAAATAAATGAATTAATAAATATCGCATCTTCTAATTTTTATATAAATATAACTACTAATGGTTATTTAATAGATAAAATAAAAGATAATCCTAATATTAGACAAATTAATATCTCACTTCATAGTTTTGATAAAAAGTATCATAAATCACTTGATGAATATTTAAATAATATTTTTGACACTGTTGATAAATTAGTACTTAATAACACTTATGTATCTTATCGTTTATGGGTAAATAGCCCATATAAAGATGAAATAATTGCCAAATTAAATAATAAGTACCAAACAAACATTAATAAAGATAAATTAACTTTAAGTAAAAATATCTATTTTGAAATAGAAAAAGAATTTATCTGGCCAAGTTACGATAATGATTATTATGAAGAAACGGGTAGTTGTCGTGGATTACGTGATCATCTAGGTATTTTAGTTGATGGTACAATCGTTCCTTGTTGCTTAGATAGTAATGGCCTAATTAACTTAGGTAATATTTACAATGATGAATTAAGTGCTATAATAAATAGCAGACTTTTTAAAGAGATGAAACAGGGATTCTTAAATAATAAAAAGGTGCATGAATTATGTAAAAAATGTAATTTTTATAACTTAAGGAGGTAAGTATGGTTATCAAAGGGTATAAAGCTTTTAATAGCGACAAAACTAATAGATATGGATTACCCTTTGAAGAGGGAAAAAAGTATGTTGTAGATGGACCGATCTCCTTTGGTAATAATGGTCGTGGTTTTCATATGTGTTCTAATTTGTCGGATGTTTTTCGCTATTTCAAATATGAAGGTGAAGATGTGTGTGTTGCTAAAGTAACTGGTAGTGGTCATATTGTTAAATATGATGATGAGTACAATGGCTACTATGATATGTATGCTGTTTCTGAATTAACAATTAACAGATTTTTATCCCGTCAAGAAATAATAGCTCATATGCTTCAAGATCATGATTTAAATAATCAAAAATTTTTAATGACATTTAATTTAACTGATAATGAAAAAGCTCATTATTTAAGAAAATATCGTCGAAATGAAAGTATGTTAAAATGGCTATTATATTATCAATATGGTTATAAAGATTTGTATAGATGTACTTATGAAGAATGTAAAGAACAAATAAGGATGGTGTTAAAAAATGGACAAGATAATAATAAAAGGGGCTCGTGAAAACAATCTCCAAAATATCGATTTAGAGCTTCCTAAAAATTCTTTAATTGTAATGACTGGTGTTTCAGGTAGTGGTAAAAGTAGTTTAGCTTTTGATACAATCTATGCTGAAGGTCAAAGAAGATATGTTGAAAGTCTATCTGCTTACGCTAGACAATTTTTAGGTGGTACTAGTAAACCTGATGTCGATAGCATAGAAGGATTAAGTCCTAGTATTAGTATTGACCAAAAAAGTACTAATAATAATCCCCGTAGTACCGTAGGTACTGTAACAGAAATATATGATTATTTAAGATTATTATTTGCTCGTATAGGAGTTCCATATTGTCCAAATCATCATGAACCTATAAAGAGTCAAAGTATTGAAGAAATGACTAATAAAATAATGGACTTTCCTGAAGGTACTAAAATAGAAATAATGGCCCCTGTCGTTAGAGGTGAAAAGGGTGCTCATGCTTCTATTCTAGAAGATTTAAGAAAAAAAGGTTATTCAAGAGTTAGAGTTAATGGTGAAGTTCGTGATTTATCAGAAGATATTAAATTAGAAAAAAATAAAAAAGATACTATTGAAGTAATTGTTGACCGTGTTGTTGTAAAACCTGAAGAACGTTCACGTATTTTTGAATCAATAGAAGCTAGTACTAAATTAGCTAATGGAATTGTTTTATTTAATGTAATTGGTGGCGAAGAACTTTTAATGAGTGAAAACTATGCTTGTATTCATTGTAATTATTCAATGCCTACTTTAGAAACTAGAATGTTTTCTTTTAACTCTCCATTTGGTGCTTGCCCTGAATGTAATGGTCTAGGTATGAAAATGAAAGTATCAGAAGACTTACTTATTCCAGATCCTAGTAAAAGTATTCGTAAAGGAGCTATTGCTACTTTATCTGAAGATCAAAATACTTTATTTACTGAAGTTGATACCGTAGCTGAATATTATGGTATTGATTTAGATGCTCCAATTAGTTCTATTCCTCGTGATAAATTAGATAAAATACTATATGGTTCTACAGAACCTCTAGATTTTAAATATATATCTAAAAATGGTAATGTAAGAACTAAAACTGATTTCTTTGAAGGAATTATAAACAATCTTGAACGTAGACAAATTGAAACAACTGCTGGTTGGATTAGAGAATGGATTGAAAATTACATGGTTGAACAAGAATGTCCTGTCTGCCATGGTACAAGACTTAAAAGAGATATTCTAAATGTCTATATTAATAAGAAAAATATTTATGATATGACTGCTTCAAGTATTGAAGACTTATATAAATTTATGCAAAACTTAAAACTTAATAAAGAACAAGCTAAAATCAGTGAATTATTAGTTAAAGAAATATGTAATAGATTAGAATTCTTAAATAATGTTGGTTTAGGTTATCTTACTTTAAATAGAGCAGCTGGTACTTTATCAGGTGGTGAAGCTCAAAGAATCCGTCTAGCTACTCAAATAGGTAGTAAATTATCTGGTGTCTTATATGTCTTAGATGAACCAAGTATTGGTCTTCACCAACGTGATAATGAAAAATTAATCGCTTCTATGAAAGAAATGCGTGACTTAGGCAATACCTTAATTGTTGTTGAACATGATACAGATACCATGAAAGCTGCTGATTATCTAGTAGATATTGGTCCAGGTGCCGGTGTTTTAGGTGGACATATTATGGCCGCCGGTACCCCTGAAGAAGTTATGAAAAATCCTAATTCCTTAACCGGTAAATATCTAACTGGTGAAGAAAAAATTGATGTTCCTACAAAACGAAGAAAAGGTAATGGTCTTTACTTAGAAGTTAAAGGTGCTAAAGAACATAACTTAAAGAATATCAATGTCAAATTCCCTCTAGGTAAATTTATTTGTGTAACCGGCGTTTCAGGTAGTGGAAAATCAACTTTAGTTAATGATATTTTATATAATGCTTTAGCTAAAAAGGTTTATAAATCAAAAACTATCGTTGGTAAATGTAAAGAAATTAAAGGTATGGAAAATATAGATAAAGTTGTTCATATTACCCAAGACCCAATTGGTCGTACTCCTCGTAGTAATCCAGCTACCTATGTAGGTGTATTTGATGATATAAGAGATGTCTTTGCTAATATGAAAGAATCTAAAATGCGTGGTTATGGTAAAAACAGATTCTCATTTAATGTTAAAGGTGGTCGTTGTGAAGCCTGCTGGGGCGATGGTGTCAAACGTATTGAAATGAACTTCTTACCTGATGTTTATGTTCCATGTGAAGTATGTAAAGGAACTAGATATAATCGCGAAACTCTTGAAGTTAAGTTTAAAGGTAAAAGCATTTCTGATGTTTTACATATGCGTGTTTCTGAAGCTATAGACTTCTTTGACGCCATTCCTAAAGTAAAAAATAAGCTTCAAGTAATGATGGATGTAGGTTTATCTTACATTGAACTAGGTCAATCAGCTCCAACTTTATCAGGTGGTGAAGCTGGTCGTGTCAAGTTAGCTAAGGAACTACAAAAAAAGGCTACTGGTAAAAGTGTTTTTATCTTAGATGAACCAACAACTGGTTTACATAGTGATGACATTAAAAAACTATTAGTAATTTTACAAAGAATTGTTGACAATGGTGATACTGTAATTGTTATCGAACATAACTTAGATGTTATCAAAGTAGCAGATTATATTATTGATTTAGGCCCAGAAGGTGGCGATGCTGGTGGTACAATAGTAGCAACTGGTACTCCAGAACAAGTAACAAAAGAAAAAAATAGCTACACTGGTGAATGGTTAAAGAAAGTATTATAGGTGTAAAATGGTAGAATTAGATGTAAAAAAAATCGTCAAAAATAAACCAAAGGTTAAAAGAATTGAATTAGAATATAAAGACATGAATTATATAATAATTAATCTTGAAGCAAATGTTATTGATGTAAATGGTGAACTTTGGGAATATCATATTGATGATCAAACTACGCAAAAGATTCATGACCTTATTTGGGAATATGAAGATTTAGATGAATTTGATTACTGGCCAGATAAAACTCGTGATCATGCTCCCTTATCTCCAATGTGGCGTCTTGCTTTCTATGATGAATTTGATACTTATTATCATAAAAGTGGTGCTACTAAATATCCCGATAAATTTATGGAACTAGTAAAATTATTAAAATCATTAAAGAAATAACTTGTCAAATAGCTATTTCTTTTTTTGTAAACATAGTGTTGATTTACGATTATATAACAATAAATACTCTAATTATAAGTAAACTAAAACCCATATATAATAAA
>CANQFI010000057.1 GCA_947598455.1 uncultured Bacilli bacterium
TAATGAATTTAAAGAAGTCTTTGAATATATAAAAAACAATGATATAACATCTTTAATTAATAAAGATTAATAATTTAGTAGGGGGAATTATGGCAAAAATAATATATTTTTATCAAGGTTTATCTTTAAGACAATATTGCTTAAGTCATAAAATCAACTATGATTGTATTTTAGCACGTATTGAAGATTTAAAAAAAGTAAAACCCAATCTTAATTCAGATGAAATAGTTACAGAAGCCTTAGAGAAATATCAAGACCCACGTTGTCGTTTTACTTATCAAGGACTTTCATTAAGATCTTATTGTGAAAAACATAACTATAGTTATCAGCGAATTTATCGTCGAATAAAAAATCTAACTGATGCCGAAGAAATAAAAGCCAAATTAAATAATTTCTTTGCTACTAATCCAACTAAGCGTATTCCCCGTTATAAAATAGATGGTCTAAGCCTAAAAAAATATTGTGCTTTAAAAAAATATATTTATCCAACTATAAAAACTTATATCGCTAATATTCGAGAAGCTAATCCTCATCTTAGTGATGATGAAATAGTATCTGCTGCTATCGAATATTACAAGAAATATCACGAATATAAAGAAATATGGTTTTATCATGGTGAAAGACTAGTTGATTATTGTAAAAAAAATAATTTATCCTATGCTAACATTTTTAGTTATTTAGATAAAATGAATATCTCAAACCCACAAGACATATCTGATGAAGACTTGAATAATGCTATAAAAAAATATTATGTTAAAGTTCGTAAAGATGCTTTTGCTAAACTAAAAAATTGCCAAACAGAAGAAGAATACCAAGAAATAATTACTATTCTAAATATTGATAAAACATCAGTTGACTTAGTAAAAACATTTAATTATAACACCTTAAAAGCCATATACTTTGTATGGTATTTTGGTAAAGAACAAAATAATAAAATATCATTAAATATAAAAAGAATTAATACAATCTTAAAATGTGTAGGTCGTATTGACTTATTTGAAATAAACTTTTTACTTGGTTATTATTATTCTGGAATATATGATACAAGACAATTGATTTATAATAAAATTTTTTTAAGTATTCGTAAAATAGTTAGTAATTTAAGCAAAATATACCATATTTTGCCTAATAGTGATTATTATCAAGAATTAAAATCAGAAGCTGATCTTTTAGCATTTGAGTTTATTGAACGAACAAATTCCAGATATATTGGTCAAATAATCAGTTATATGAATGCTTATATTACCGGCTGTTTAAAAAGAAAGATAATTAGAGATTTAAAAGAAAATGATTTACTAAGTCTTAATAATAAAATATCTTTTAATACCAAAAAAGAATATATTGAAAATTTATCTGACACTCCCTCAATTGTAGATACTTCATATTTTAGTGATGAAATGCTAACAATTATAAAAAAACTAAGTCCTATAGAACAAAAATATATTGTCTTAAGATACCAATCTTTATATGAAGATAATGAAATAGCTGAAATTTTAAATTTATCTTTAGCTGATATTTTAGATCTTCAAAATCGTCTTTTAACTAAGTTAAAAAATAATACTCAAATTCAATCTATTTGTTTGCAAAAAAAAATAATAATTTAAAAAAATTTTAAAATTTTCAAAATTCGACAATAACCGACAGCTGAGTATGTCATAATATCAATGTGCTAAGCTAGAGGAGGAATAAAAATGGAAAGTAAAGTAAAATGGTTTAATAATGAAAAAGGATATGGATTTATCGAATATAAGGAGAATGAAGATATATTTGTTCATTATTCAGCTATTCTACAGGATGGTTATAAAACTTTAAATCAAGGAGACAATGTTTATTTTGACTTAGTTGAAACATCTAAAGGATTTCAAGCTAAAAATGTTCAACAAATTCATCAAGCCATTTAAGTACTTAGAAGTATTAAACATTAGATAATTGATTTACATAAAAAAATATAATTATGTTTAGCACATCAAGATCAGTAAATCATAATTGAAGTTTAGTATTAATAAGTAATTGAAAACTAAATAACTACAAATGGTAGTTATTTTTTTGACAAAATATTCATTTCGTATTAAGATATCAATAAGAAAGGGCAGATTACTATGTTAAAAATATTAAATGTACATGTACATCATCATAATAATCTACACTTGTTTAAATAACAATCAGTTATGGTAACAAGTGTTATTTGTGATGCTTGTTACTTGTATATAATAAATAAAACTAGAACTATACAAGTGTATAGTTCTTTTTTAGTAATAAGCATAAAAAAAGAGAGAAGGAGAAAATATGATAATACAAAATGTTAAAGGTGGTTATGATTTTTTACCTAAAGAACAAAAAATCAGAAATTATATCAATGCTGTTTTAAAAAATACTTTTGAAAATTATGGCTATCAACCAATTGAAACAAGTATCTTATGTTACTTTGATATGCTTGCTGGTAAGTATGATGAAAATAATGATATTTTAAATGAAATATATAAATTAAGTGATCAAGGTGGTAGAAAACTAGGACTTCGTTATGATTTAACTGTCCCATTTGCTAAATTTATTGCTTTAAACAAAAATGAAATTAAATTGCCATTTAAAAGATATGAAATAAATAAAGTTTTTCGTGATGGCCCGGTAAAAGTCGGCAGAGACCGTGAATTTACGCAATGTGATGTTGATGTAGTAGGTTTAGATAATCAAATGATTGAAGCTGAATTATTAAATTTATATGTTGATGCTTTTACAAAGTTAAATATTGAAATAATTATTAAATTTAATAGTCGTAATCTTATGAGTGGTTTAATAACTGAAGCTGGTGTTAAAGAAGCATTGATATCTAGTACCATTACTATTTTAGATAAAATAGATAAACTATCTAAGGAAGAATTAACAACTGAATTACTTAATATATCTTTAGAAGATAAGCAAATAAAAACTTTATTAGATTACTTTACTTTAGATTTATCTAAACTAAATAAAAAATTTAAAAATAGTAATAATGAATTAATAATTAAAGGTTTAACAGAACTAAATGATTTAGTAGAATACCTTAAAGCTTTAGGTATTGCTGACTACTGCGTCTTTACATCCTCTTTAGCACGTGGCCAAGATTATTATACTGGTAATGTTTTTGAAGTATATGAAAAAAATGGTAAATTAAGTGGTGCTATCGGTGGTGGTGGTCGTTATGATAAAATGATTACAGACTTTATCGCTGATGGAAATACTTATCCAGCTGTTGGTATTAGTTTTGGTTTAACATCAATTTATGAATTATTAAAAAATGATGAAACTTTAAATAGTAATGTTACCTTAGATTTATATATTATTCCTTTAGGCACCAAGTCTGAAAGTTTAAAACTAGCTAATAACTTACGTAAATATAATTTAAATATCGATCTTGAAATGAATGATAAAAAAATTAAAAAAAGCTTAGATTATTGTAATAAAGAAAATATTCCTTATGTTATTATTTTAGGCGAAGATGAAATAAAAAATGGTTCTTTTAATTTACGTAATATGAATAATAAAGAAGAGTATTCAATAAGTTTTAATAATATTGAAGAAGTTTATAACATAATAAAAAAGGATAGATAATTGCCTATAATTATCTATCCTTTTAATAAGTTATTTAAAAATTGTTTTACTTTCTTACTGAAAGTTAACTTTTGTACTTTGTTTTCTTCTTTTTCTTCTTGAAGTACTTCTCTAGGTTTAATTTTTACACTTGTAATAAGTGCTTTTTTATCTTTACTAATCTTGCTTGTTTGCTCAAAATCACCCAAAAATTCATTACATTCAGTATTATTCATAATTAAAAGACTCAAAGATGATTGCAATAAACCAGTTGGAATATTTTCCGTATCGGTCAAATCTTTTCCATCACGACGATATAAAATAGTTTGCATAGGATTAAGACCTTGCTTAATTATATAGTCTGAATTATCATCAGGTTCTATCATAAACCCATCACTATCTCCAACTTCTGGTAGTGGTATAGAAATAAAACCTTGCTTAAACCATAATATTTTTGGTATAGCTGAAAATTTATGCTTTAATAATTCATGCTTATTTCTTAAATTCATATGTTTTTTACGTTCTTCTTGAGAGAAAGAATTAAATTTATCAGCTATTTCATTCATTTCATCTTGAATTGCTTGACCATGGCTAAATAAATCTTCTTCACTAAGTTTATAATAATCTTTAAAATTAATAATCCAATCAGTATCTTTAAAATACTTAACTGCTACTGGATCATCAAAACGAACAAATTCACTATTATTATTTTCGTTAATAATCACAACACCATTGCCAAATACTTGCGTAACAATAACGGCAGGTATAACCTCATCAGAATGCATTAAAAATGCTAAATCATCTAATTGAACATAAACAACTTCTTTATTATTTTCAATATTATATATTTTCATAAAACCTCCTGTAACATATGATAACACAAACGAATTAATAAACAAATAATAAATTAATGTGATATAATAAAAATAGTGAGGTAGATAGATATGGATTATTCTTCAAAAGCTAATAGTATAAGTGCTACATTAACTGGGTTTGAAAACACATCAAAAAGTATAAGTGAAGTATCATTTGATTCTGTCTGGAGTGGTGATGCCTATGCTACTCAAACAAGTAATTTAACTAAAACTATTAATAACATTAATAATCAAATTAGTAATATCAAAACTTTTATTGATGCTTTAAATCAATTACAAGAATATAAAAATACTAAAGAATCAATTAGTAGCTTACGTAGTCAATATTTAAATTTAGATGATACTCCTGAAAATGCCACAGACCGCAATAACTTATCAGATAAAATAACAAGTCTAGAATCTAATAATAATGCATTAAGAACCTCAATTAAAAATTCTTTAAGTTCTATAGGAAGTATTTCTACTGAAGCCATTGCTATTACATATGAATCACAAGATGACTATAAAGAATATGCCAATAAAATATCAGATCTATATAATTTAAATAAACAAGGTAAATTATCACTAATGGGATCTAAAGAAACCTTACTTAATTATTTCACAGAAGAAGAGGTTCAAAGTGAAATAAATAGTATTAAAAGTCAATATTCAGGTCGTAACGCTGCTGTTAATTGCGCTGTCGGTTTAATGAGTATTGCCGCTTCAGCCGGTAAAATAATTTCTTATAATCTAGAAACAGATACTAATACTACAAACTATAATTCATCTAATCCTAAAACATTTCCGTTATCTGAAGTTATAAATGGTACGGATTGTAGTTCGTTCGTTTCATGGGCTGTTAATCAAGGAACTAATAACACGTTTACAACAAAATCCACCAAAGATTTTAAAACAGTTGGTGATAAAATTAGTTTTTCTAAAGCACGCCCTGGCGATATTATTGTTTCAAATAATTCTCATGTTGGTTTAATCGTAGAAAATCATCCAGAAGAGAACTATTTCTTAGTAGCTGAAGAGGGTGGAAAAGAGCATGGTCTTGTTGTACAAAAAAGACCTTATAGTAGTTTAGATAACTTTAATGCCCGCGACTTATCTTATGTCTATGGTGAAAAATATGATGTTTAAAGCTTAATTTAAGCTTTTTTCTTTTACCTTAAATCTTTTTGTATTATAATAAACATGTTATAAACTTGGAGGTAAATATGCAAGAAATAATTAATAAAGTATATGAAGAAATTAAAAGAAGATGTGAAGCAGAAACCAATTTTTATGGAATGGGCGCTTGGGATCATCACATAGAAGTCGTTTATAAGTTAGCTATTGCTAACAGCAAAAAATATGGTGCTAATAAAGATATCGTAGCTATTGCCGCTCTTTTACATGATATCGCCTCTGTTACAAATAAAGATTTTACAGAAGAACATCACCTTATTGGTGCTGAAATAGCTGAAGAACTTCTAACGGAATATGGTCTAGAAAAAGATAAAATTGCCTTAGTTAAAAAGTGTATTTTAAATCATCGTGGCAGTCGTCTTGCAAAGAAAACTACTCCTGAAGAAATATGTCTAGCTGATAGCGATGCAATGGCTCACCTTTATAGTATTCCATCATTACTTGAAATGGTCTATGTTGAAAAAAAACTTTCTATTGATGATGGTGCTAAATTTGTTTTAGATAAATTAACTAGAAGTTATAATAAACTAAGTGATCAAGGTAAAAAAATCGTATCTAAACGTTACGAAGCAGCTAAATTATTCTTAGCTAACGATATAAAATAAGACTATTATTAATTAGCAAAAAATGATAAAATTATCTAAAGAAGATGATATAAATGAAAAGTAAATTTAAAGGTATAACTATTCCATATCATTATATAAATAAAAAAGAAAATTATAGTTGTTATATTTATAATGATCAAGAATACTTAGACTTAAATCTTTTATTTCAAGACTTTATAGGTCTATATTTAACTTATCACTACGAAGTTAAAAATAAAATATGTGAAGTCCATAATCTTAGTGAAGTATTAGAATCATTATTAAAGAATAAAGATACTTTTAAAATTCCTAAAGAATATCAAGAGGAATATAGTTTAGAAGAATTGAAATTTATTAAAGGACTTCAAAAAGATTTAATAAATGATAAATTAAAAATAGCTTATGATAAAAATAGGGAATTTAACAAAAAAGATTATCCAAGTACTAAATGTTATAATATGGCAGTTGAAGTATATAATAAATATCGTTGTGTTATTATTCCTAAAAAAGTAAATTTATATAATCATGATTATTATGTAGTAGCTGGTGAATATTTTGAATCAATTTATCATGCTCTAGATTATGTTTATAATAATAACTTGTATTACCAATTTGGTGGTACTAAAAAAGAAAATAATCGTAATCATCTTCATTCTCATTCTTTTGATGACTTAATTAGTTTAATCTTTTCTAATTCTGAAGATTTTAAAATTCATGTTTTTCAAAGACAATATTATAGTAAACAAGAATTAGATTTCTTAACTAAATTAGCTAGTAAATTAAAGAAAATGAATTTCCATAGTCTTAAATTTAATCCTGATAAAATAGAATATGAAGAATACTGGTATCTAAAAGATGAAAAGAAATTTTTAAAACTTTTAATTAATAATCTAAGATGGCGTAGATTAAATAAACAATATGAAAAAGAAGTCTTAGAAAGTCATAAAATATAATATAAAAAATTAATCAATAATTAAAATGGCACTAATTGTGTCATTTTTTTTAAATATTTATACTTTATAATACTAATAGAAAATATTGTAGTATTCATTATGATATTTTAAAAAATTCCATATTTATTAATTGTTTAATCAATAAATTTATTTAGTTTAATTAATAGCAATATGTTAAAATAATTTTAATTAAAGCAATACTCAAAAATTATTATGAAATAGAAGTGATTTACTATGATTTATAAAAGTTTTATTAGAAAGAAAACAACTAAAATTTATTTTTTACTTTTTATTATATTTAGTTTAGTTTTTGCATTTTTAACAATATCTAGGACACTCATAATAAAAAAAGGCAATGAAGCTTATCAAAATTCATATATATATTTTTCTTCTAACGAAGATATTGACTTATCAAAAGAAGAAAATATCAAAAAATATAATAAGGCTTTATATGCAAGTGATTGCTCTAATAATCTTGTAAATATCTTTGTCGTAAAAGAAACTCCTATCATAAACAACAATAATCAAGATAAAAGTACATGTACTATTGATGATATAACTATAAATTATAATATAATAAATTCTATAAATATTATTGAGAATCAAGATTTATATGAATTATTAGAAAAAGAGCAAACTGATTATTACTATTTTATAAGTTTAAAAAATTGGTTTAAAGTTCAAGATACTGTAAAAGAATTGAATAGTAAATTTAATATTGATATTTATTCGGAAGAACATAAAATAGATGATAATAATTATAAAAACATTATTTTTATATTTGAATTATTTATAAAAATACTATTTATTTTATTTGTTATTATAGTTATAATATCAATAATTAATATTATTATTGATGAAAGGAAAATTAATAAATTATATTATTCATTAGGATTTTCTAAAGTAAATATTATTATCATAACCTTAAACAAGATACTATTAATAATACTTATACCTATAATATTATTTAGCATATCATTTATATATAATTATTTCTTTTTTAAATAAGTACATAACATACTTATTTTTTTTAATATTTCAATAAAAAATCAGATTATTCAATAACTGAAGGACATTTAATATATTCTTGACGATTATTCTTGTCATCATAATAAATACATTTACAAGAATTTAAATGACATTTACATCCCCAACTATTATCACATTTTGCTTCACTTTCCCAAGTAAATTTAATATTTCCCAAATAATTATAACTTATTATTTTAAATAAAAATAAAGATAAAAGAATAAATAGAATTACTCCTTGTATAATAGCAATTTTTTTAAATAATTTTATGTTGCTACTTATTTTATAATTTTTCATCATAATATCACCTATAATAATATACATATATATTCTAACATAAAACTAATTATTTGTAGTATTTTAACTTTATTGACACGTATATTAGTAAACATTATAATTAAATTGGTGATAATAATGAGTTTAAAGAAGATTTTAATAATTAATCTTATTTTTACAATATCCATTATTTTTACAATAGTTGCTATAATTTTATTTGATAATTATCGCTATGATTCTTATAATCCGTTTGAAGATATAAGGGAATTTGATGGTCTAGAAGATCAAATACTAGAAGAAGATGATATACCAAAAGAAATTTTGCAAAATGCTAATAATTTGGTTAGTGAATATAAAGAAAATTTAAAAGAAAACAATATTAATAGTCTATCAATATCTAAAATATATGCAACAATTGATATAAATGATAAATATGTTTTAAAATATTTAGTATCTGATTCAGTTATTAACAAAGCAATAGAAGAAATATATATTTTCTATGATAACAATATGATTTTTAAAACTATAAAGGTACAATATAGAGATATCACTGATGAAAATTTCATTTCTTATAATAATTGTTTAATTAATATAAAAAGTTTAAATATTTCACAAGAAGATAAAGATAAAATAACACAATATACTAAAGAAAAAGGAAAAGAAAATTGGAGTATTGGTAGTGGGTTTAAATATGAGTATAGTAACGTTAAAAACACAAAAAGTTTACATGTTAGAACTGAAGAGAATAGAATTTTTACTATTAACATTTAAGAGGATGATTATATGAATGATAATAAAAGAGCAGAATTTTTTCTTAAATGTCGTAAGAAAAAACATTTATCTCAAGAAAAATTAGGTGAAATGATTAATTATAGTAGAAATAATATTTCAAAATGGGAAAGGGGAATATCTTTTCCTTCCGATCCAAATGTCTTAGAAAAACTAGCCAAAATATTTGATGTTTCGATAGAAGAGCTTATGTATGGCGAATACAAAAATAGTACAAATGAAAAAGATATAATAAAAAATTTAACTGATGAATATAAAAATAAATATAAAAAGTCAGTAAGAAAAAATATCCTAATTTTTAGTTTAATCATAATTATAGTTTTAATAATTATTTATTTTGTATATTTAATTTTTATCAGAGGAACAATAAAAATATATAAAGTATCAATAGATGACCCTAATTTTATTTTAGATGATTCTATACTTTTTACATCTAATAGTATTTCAATATTAAATTTTAATAAAGTATCATCTAAAAATAACGAAGATATAAAATATGTTGAATTATATTATTATGATAACAATGAAAAGAAGATAATAGATGGAAGTGCTAATGATGTAAAATATATAAGAGAAACTAATGGTTATGATGAATATGATTTAAAAAACTTAATTAATAAAAACATTTATCTATATATAAAAACAGATGATAACGAATACAAAGATATAGAAGTCTATTTTATAGAAGAATATGTTAATAATAATATATTTCCCAAAAAGGTACCCAAAATTAGCGATGAATCATCAAATGTAAAATATAATTTTGATTCTGAATTTGCTAATTTATTATTGAAAGATGGTTTTGAAACTACCGATAATATAGATTATGAAAAAAGATTTAATGATAATGTACTTGTTTTGATTAATACTAATTCAATTTATATATATATTCATAATAAAGATGAAAATAGTGATGAAATTATAAATGCTTTTTTTGAAGGTGATAAAATCTTTTATACAAAACTTGTTAATGGTAAAGATAGTATATCTTACGATATAACTACCGAAGAAACTAAAAATTGTAATATTGATAAATGTGATACAGCTTTTGATTATGCCTTATATATAAATTATTTTAAAAATTTATATTTAGCAAATAAATGACACTAA
>CANQFI010000058.1 GCA_947598455.1 uncultured Bacilli bacterium
TCTTTTTCATCAATAATTCATCATTATTTTTACTTTCATTTATCGAATTTAAAGATAACTTTTGATTATCAATTTTTTCTAATAAATTATCAATATTTTTCAAAGAATCTTTATAAACTACATTATTTGGATCAACTTTCTTAATCATTTGTTGTAAATTAACTAAATCCTCTTTTCTTGATTCAAATTTATCACCCATTCTGGAACATCCTTTCCTATTTTAGAATAATATTCATTTAAAACTTGTGTTATATATAGAGTAAATTCTTTTCTCAAATTATTTTTTCTAGCTAATAAAGAAGAATATAAATCATTTTTTACTGCTTCCATTGCTTGTGTTTCATCTAAACCACTATTTTTATAAGTCTCTACTTCCCTACGAACAACATTACTTTTAACAAATTCATCAATATAATTTTTAAATATTTCTTTATAATCTTCATCACTAATACATTCTATTCTATTAATTGCATCCATTACTTTTGTAATATTAGCTTCCGTAATTTCCTGTTGTCCTTTCATAACTGCATCAAATATTTTATTATATATGATTCCACAATGATTAAAATCAGCCATTGGTGAAGTAGATGTTATAAAGGAAGTATCAAAAGTAAGATTATTATCTTCATCTCTACTTACAAATAAAGGATTTAAAATAAATTTTAAAGCTTGTTCTTTATCTATTCCATAAGTAAGACCATTTTTATCTTTTAAGAAGTTTTCAGCCTTTGTATCATAACTAAATAACAAATAATCACTAATAAATTCTTGTATAAATAAAGACATTTCTTTTTCTGTTAATGGTACATATTCATTACTATTTTTATACCATCCATCATAACTTGTTGTTTCTGGTAATACTTCGATTACTGAACATAATAGTTCATTATCTTCACTTACCCCTTTACTATATCCTAAATTTTCAAAAGGTACTTTTACTACATCAACATATACAGCTCCCTCTGGATTTACAATCGATTGAATACGATAACTTGCCTGCATTGCATAAGAACGATATGGATCAATAGCACCTCCACCTTTTCTATATCCAGGTTTTAAATAAAATACTCCATCTTTTCCTTTAATATGACACTTAAACATATCATGTGACCCACCAATTTTCATTGGAATCAAATCATATACTTCATCTTGTTCAATTTTTAAATCAGCCACTTGTCTTTTTAATTCTAAAACTTTATCTCTAACTTGTTTAATTTTTTCAAGTTTCGCCTGATATTCTCCTAATTCAATATTTTTCTGAACAAAAACTCCTTTTTCTACTTCTTCTTGTGGATCAACAACAGTTACATTATTTCCCTTTAACTCAGCAACATTACCAATCGCCTGAGTATGAACAAACGGAATATCTAATCCTAAATCTTTAAATGCTTGTTGTGCCTTCTTTTCTTCATCTGATGGAACATCCCCCCTAATAATTATACAACTAGGTAATAAACCATCACGATATAACAATGTTTCTGGATGATTCCTTGGTGTTAAAGAACTACTATCTTTAATTTCCAAATGATAATAACGATCATAATAAACTTGATAATCATTATCATTAATATAAGAATTACTACCCATATTTACATTAGAAGAACCAATAAATCCTCCACGTGGAACTTTCGTAAATCCTAAAATAATTCCTGAATTAGAATATAACTTTTTACCTAAATTACTAATTGGAGAAACACATATTGTGACACGACCATTAAAACGATAATTAACATATTCTTCAAAGTTATTTCCTGACATTACATGGGCATAAATAGTATATTCTGAATTTTGTAAATCAATTACTCCATTTTCATTAGGCGACAAATTACTAACATCAGTTAATGTTGCATTAGCATCTAATTCATAAACATTTCTTATTCGTTCTTTTAAATCATAAAATAATGGCCTAACTTTATCAACTAATTCTTTATTTTCTATATAATTTCTTAATATAATCTTTAATGACTCTAAATCATTAGTTGCATTAACTGTTTCCTCTAACATTTTTAACATAACTTTTAACATTGAAGCTTCAGAAAATAGTTCATCTTGATTACTTAATTTTTCTGCTTTTGCCAATATTTTATCCAATGTATCAAAATTGATATAATTTGTTAAAATATGTTTAAATTCTTCATAGTTAATATTAAACACATATTCTAATATCATATCTTTAATTTCTTTTGGATCTGTACAACTATCTAACTTACTTTTAATTGTCATTACCATATCTTCATCTAATTTTTCTAAATCTTCCAAATTATTTACATTTCTAACAACAACATCACTATTTAATATTTTAATTAAATTAGTTTTCTGAATTTCACTTAATTTACTATTTACAAGATTCTTAACTAAATTAGAATAATTAATATATAACCTTGCCACTTTTAAAAATAAATCTACACCAAACGCATTATTATTAAGTTCTAAATAATTATTAACTAAATAAGTATAAACATTAGCAAATTCTCCAATATTTCCCTCTTTTATAATCTGTATTAAGAAATCCATTTTACTATTATTAATTCCATATTTTAATACCAAATAATAATCTATAGGCATCATTTTAAAAGCATTTATATTATCAAAATTCATGTATGTTAATAAACGTTCATGCATAATACTTGTATTAAATGATTGCCATACTGAAATATAATTTTTTAAATCATCATCATTTCTTATAACTAAATTATATTGTTCTTTTAATAAAGTTATATAAATTTCTTTAATAATCTCTTCATTACTTCCCATATAATATAATAATAAATCTATATTTTTCATTTCAATAATCTTTTTAAAAATTATATCTTTATTATTTAAATAATCTGTTACTTCAAAATCTTCTTTTTTAGGAATATATCCTTGAGCAAGAGCTAATTCATATAAAGACTGATCATTTCCTTCATAAAAGATAATATTATTACAATCATACAAAATAGCTTTCTTCATTAAATTAATATCACTATGAATAAATTTTAGTTTTTCTATTGTTTCCCTATCTGGAATAATTTTATGACCATTTTTATCAACTAAATCAAATAAATCTTTAAATGCATCTAAATCAAAAGCACTATAATATTTAATTGCATTAATATCCTCTTGCATTGCTTGACGAATTATTAAAGTACTTGAACAAAAATTATTTTTCTTTTCTAAATCTGCTATTGTTGGTACATATCCATGTAATAAAGCCTTTTCAAATATTTTTTCATCTTTACCATTATAAAATAATATATATTTATTAACTTCAGGAGAACTTATAAGCATTTCTAACAAATATGTATTACAAAGATAAGGATGATCTATAAAATCCTGTTCACTTACTACAAAACCTTTATCAATTGCATAATTAAATATTTCTGGATTATTACCTCTATAATATTTAATACAATTAAAATCGATATCCAAAACCATTTTTGTAATATAATCATTATTATTAAATGTTTTTGTTTCTTTATATTTTTGTGGTGTTAAAACATAGCCATTTTCTATAGCTAACTTAAATATTTCAAAATTATTACCTTCATATAAAACAATTTTATCTGGGTTTTCCTTTAATAAATATTTAAATAGTTTATCATTTAAAGCTAAAGAATATCCATAATTTCTATTAGTTATTTCATCATCACTAAGTTGATAACCAGTTCTAATTAAGATATCAATAAGATAATTATGATCCTTATACATAAAAGAAGTTAATATATCATTTATATCTGTTATCTCATAATTAATATTTAAATCTATTAGACTTAAAAGATAACCATATTTCATTGCTAACTTTAAAGTTTCATCAACACCAAACTTATTAAAATAATTTTGATATTTCTTTCCATAGCCCAAAAGACAATATTTTTTTACTAAATCAAAATTTTGATATTCATAAATTTTTTCAAAGTCAATGATTCTTTCAATATATTTATCATCGACCTTCATATTATTTTCTAAAGCATAAGTAATAAACCTTATATCATATAAAAGAATCTGTGGTGTTCTTTCACTTACTATATAATGACTATTTATTAATTTATCTATTAACTTATCTATTAATTCCTGAGGATAAACTAACTGTGAATTAATATCTAAAACTTCAATTAAACTTATATTATTTATAATATTATTTAAAATAGTATAAGGATTATTATTTACAGAAATTCCCTTATCATATAACATTTTGTATTCATCTAAAGTATAATCTAAGTTATTATATTTTTTTAATAAATTTGGATTTTCCATTAACAAGCTTAATAATTCTTCATCATAAAAAAGCCAAACTGGTAACCTTTCATTTAAATTATAACTTCCATCTAATATTTTATTCTTAACAATTTGGATAAGTTCATTTTTTTGCAGAAAACTTAAATAAAGATCATTTATTATTTCTAATTTACTAGGATCATGAATAATACTTAATTTTACATAACCATAATCACTTTCTAAAAAGTTAAAAATACCTAAATAATAATATATCTCATTACTTACTAAGAAATCTCTAATATAAGTTTTTTCTTCATCATTAAATTCAATACCTGATTCAAAATACATAATTGATTGTGGACTTAATTTAATTGAATTAAATAAAAATTCCTTAGATTGTAATAAAAATTTTGGTGTTTTTTCAGAAGCAATATAATTACTTTTTATAGCTTTATTGATTAAATATTCATTTACTTCTGGTGTTACATCGCGTAAACAATTATAATACATAATTGTTTTATTAAAATCATTTTCTAAAGATACCTTAAAAATTTCCCAATTACCTTTAACATAATTACTAAAAATATCATCTAAAACAAAATTAATCTTTCTTAAATAATCACAAACTTCACTTATATTTTCGGCAGATACAAAAACATTAAGTGAATAAAGGAAATTTTTTAAAGAAGTTACCATCAGCTCTACAGGTAAATTATAATCATCATCAAACAATGAATACATATTATTATCTGTAATTACAAATGTTTTCATTAATTCATTTCTATGCCAAATATATGAATTATTATAAAATAAATTTGACGTAAAAGCTGATATACTATTTTGAGCATTAAATATTTCAAAAACCTGATATTCAAATTTCCAATCTCGTTCATCATTTTTCGGCTCATAATTGAAATATTTACAATTATTTAAATCTTGTTTTAAAGCATATAATATTATTAATTTATTATTAAATATATCATTCTCTTGTGCAATATCATCTAATGGACAACCAGCTTCTAACCAATAATTATAAAGTTCTTGCTCCGTAAATATATTCTTATAAGCATAATTAATAATATGTTTAGCATCAAAAATCCTAACTAACAAATTTTTATAAATAGTTCCATAAATATGCTCAAACGAATTTTTATTAAAATATTTAATTTTTTCTTCAATCGAGCCTAATTTATCAAAAGCCTCATATAATTTTTGTCTATATATTTCAGGCAAATTATTATTTAAACATTTTATATAATCGTTTAAATCATTTTGTAAAATATAATCCATAAATTCTTCATCAATCTCACCATTATCTTTATGAATTAAAATATAATTACGATTAATATTATTATTTAATTTTATCTCACCTTTTTTATATGCTTCTATTATTAAACCACGAAATTTATTATAAGTTTCACTGTCTAATGATAAAAATCGTTCAAATATAGCTCCATTTGCTAATAGAATTGTTGGATTTTTAGTCCCTAAAATCAATAATTCATCTAGACTATATTCTTTTTTTTCTGCTTTTTCAAAATCTAAATAATCATAATTTTTAATAGCTGCTTCACGTATTTCTTGAAATTCAGGATTATTTTTTAATTCTATTATTTTTTTACTTCTTCTTACAAATTCACTATTCAGCATTATCATATTTTCAGGATTAGCTTTAAATATTTCTATTAATTGATTAATTTCTAATACAAAAGCATTTTTATATCCTATTTCTTTAGCTGTAGCTTTTTTATTTATTAAAACATCATATATATACCCTTTAATATTATCATCAACAGAATAAGAATTAGACATGGCATTTTTTATAATAATTCCTATATTAGCAACATTATTTGATATTGCAAAATCTAAAATATTTACTGCTAAAACAGAAGGAATAGATTTTTTAATAACATATGTTCCTTCCGTAATACATTCGCATACTGCAGATACAAATTCACTAGGTAAAAAATCTTTCCACTCTTTTAATATTAGTGTCCATTCATCTATTTTATCAGGATTTTCCTTAACTACTTCAACTAAATCATCATATTTAAAAATTTTAATTAAATTACCTTTAATTTCTACTCCCGCATTTTTATAATTAGTAATAAAGTATTCTCTACATTCATAACTTAAACAATTAATATTCACCATATTATGATGATAATTCAAACACTCATATAAATTAATGTACGGATTATTATCAATCAAAGGATATTTTTTTCCATAAAATTGTCTATTTTGTTCATAATTAGCAAAATACAAATCACTAATTTTCTGATAAACTTCCGTACTTAATTCAATTTTTTCTTTATAATGTATACAATTAGCAAAATCATTCCTTAAAGCAATTATAATATTGTTAATTTTTACTTCATCAGCATTAATTGTTCCTACTCGATCTATATGTGCCATATCAGGAATTATACTCTCTAACTCTTCAACATTATAATTTCCTATTAAATATTGTCTTAGCATTCCCGCATACGTAGTACTACTTCTAGAAATGGATATATCAGAAATATCATTTAAAGTAATTGTCTTACCTTCTAAAGATTTTAATACTAAAAGATAATTTTCAAATAAACATTTTGGTGAATCAGGTGTTAACAAATAATTATGAGCATTCAAAATATTATATACCCTTAACATTTTTTCATCATTTGAACAATCAATATTAAAATTTGGATTATTTAGAAGACTTATATTTTTATCTAAAGCTTCTACTATAATATCAAAATTAGCATTCAAAGATTCAATAAAAATTATGGCTGGTGAAGAAACATTAACTTCATACCCATTCTTAACTAATTCCTTTAAATTAATATCTCCCCACATGGAAGAACCATCAATTATATAAGGATTATTAGCCAAAACAACCGAGTTGATTTGGGGATAACTTATTATAAATTTTGTAAATTTATCAACAATAACCTTATTATTTTTTATAATATCCACCATATTATTTATTTCATCTTGTGTTAATCTCCTATTAGGATTTATCAAAAAATTAGCATCATTAATTACTGATTGGTCTTTTAAAAAAGAATGATACATAACATCAACATTTTCACAAAGAAAAGACCAGGATCTATCACAACCTTTAACTACTAAATCTTTACTAAATATTGCTTCTATTATTTTCTTTTGTTGTTCTTCATCATATACATTAACTATCTGACTTACTTCAGGTAAATATTTAAAATTTTCATCAATATTATTAAGAAACATATCAATAATTAATTTGCAATCATCACCATGATAATATAAGTTTGGTAAATAAATTACATTAGCAAAATCTAAATTTAAAAGAAAAGAATATATATTTTTTTGACCTAAGAATGTGAAACCATTTACATCATTTAAAGTAATTTCATTATTATTAAAAGCGTTAATAAAAATATCTACAAATTCTTGGTCATTATAAACTAATCTAGGTATTAAATTATTTTTTAAAATAGTTGGATCATTTTTATACCAAACTTTAAATAATTCTAAATTAATTTTTGAGACATCAAAATCATTAAGATGTTTTTTAATAATCTCATACAATTTTTGATAATCTTTAATAAAATCATAATCTATATCAGCTAAATAATTAGGATATGCGTCCAAATAATCATAATACAAATCTGTATTTTTTATAATATTATCAATTTTTAAGTATTTCAACTTATCTATATTTTTACGAAGGATATCTATAATTACTTTTTGTTGATTATCATTATAATCAGTCATTTTTATAAAAGGAAGTAAATCACTAATCAACTCATTATGTTGCAATAAATAAATAAGCTCTTCACCAGTTACATTATTCTTTTGTTTAATAAACTCAACATATTTTTCAGCAATAACTTTATATTTTAATAAAAAATCTGATGTTAATTCATCAACTACATAACCATTATCAATAGCTGTTTTTACATCTGTTTCTGTAATAAATCTTTCTGGAATGCCATTTAAGACTTGAGGTCTAACTTTTAATATTTGACGAAAAAATGGATTCATGGCTACATCTCCTATTATTTAAATAATACCATAGATTACTTTAAAAAAAAAGTTACTAAGTAACTTTTTATTCAACCGTAACACTCTTCGCTAGATTTCTTGGTTTATCTATATCACAATCCTTTAATTTAGCTACATAATAAGCTATTAATTGACAATTAATCATTACTAAAGCTCCACTTATTAAATCATGTACTTTAGGTATTATAATTAATTCTTTATATAAAGTTTTATCTTTAATATCTTCATTACTAATGATAATACTTAATGCTTTTCTTGCACATACTTCTTTTACATTACTTAAAGTTTTATATCTTATATCATCATCATCAGTAACAATACTTATAACTGGTGTTTTATCTTCAATCAAACTTATTGTTCCATGTTTTAATTCTCCAGCTGCATAAGCTTCACTATGTATATAACTTACTTCTTTTAACTTTAAAGAAGCTTCCATACATAATGCATAATCACATTTACGTCCTAAATAAAATATATCTTTATTTTGATAAATTAATTTAGCAATTTCTTCTAATTTATCCTTTTTAGCTAATTCATTTTCAATTAACTTATCAATATTTTTATATTCATTTAATACATCTTCATTTAAAGTTTTATTATTTATTCCTAAATATAACGCTATTAAAGATAACATCATCATTTGACAAAGATAAGCTTTAGTCGTTGCCACAGCTATTTCTGGACCAGCTTTAATATATAATACTTTATCAGCTTCACGAGCGATTGAAGAACCAACAACATTAACAATAGCTAAAGTATCTACATTATCTTTTTTAGCTTTTCTTAAAACAGCTAAAGTATCAGCTGTCTCTCCAGACTGACTAATTAATATAATTAAATGATGTCTATTATAAATATGTTCTGTATATCTATATTCTGATGCAATATCAACATTAACCGGTATCTTAGCATATTTATTAATTAAATATTTACCTACTAATCCAACATGATAAGCACTACCACATCCAACAATATCTATTGCATCATACTTTTCTAAACCAGCCATTTTTTCTTTTAAAGCTTCATAACTACTTATATATTCATTAATCGTTTCCATTACTACTTTAGGTTGTTCAAATATTTCCTTAAGCATATAATGTTCATAACCATTTTTCATTGCTGCTTCCTTACTACCCTCAAACATAACTAAAGATCTCGTACTAATATCTCCTGATGCATCATATATTGTTACATCATCATTACTTAGTACTGCATATTCATCATTTAATAATAAATAATACATATTTGTATATTCTAAGATAGCAGGAACATCACTAGCAATAAAATTCCCTTCTTCACTTATTCCTATAATAAGAGGACTATCTTTTCTAATAGCATATATTTCATCTTTACCATCAACTAAAATACCTAAAGCATAACTACCTACTAAATAATCTTTTAATCTAGCTAAGACTTTTATCATATCTTTTTCTTTACTATATAATTTATCTATTAAAGCAGCTACTACTTCACTATCAGTTTCACTTTTAAATTTATAATCACTTAACTCTTTTTTTAAATCTTCATAATTTTCAATAATTCCATTATGAACTAAAGTTATTTTACCTACTTTATGAGGATGACTATTAACTTTACAAGGTCGTCCATGTGTCGCCCATCTTGTATGACCTATACCTATATAAGAATCAATATCTTTTTTTATTTTTTCTTCTAAAATAGATATTCGACCTTCTTCTTTTTCTATTTGTACTTTATCATTTAATTTATAAGCAATACCTGCACTATCATAACCTCGATATTCTAATGATTCTAACCCCTTTATTATTTTCGGAATACACTTATCTTTTCCAATGTATCCAACTATTCCACACATAAAAATTCCTCCATACAAAAAAATATGGAGGATTATCTTCTGTTACAATGTTGATTTTGCTTTTTAAATAACCCTAACGTTTCCATTCTTACGTAGTAATACCCGCCGAATCTTTCGAACCTTACTAACCTCGTCATCCATAAAGGACCTGGCGCTAACTTAAATTCTTTATCCTTTCTAATTTAAGCTTTATACTTTATTATATGCAAATCTTTTTATTAAAGTCAAAAAAAAGGAGAAAATTTGACGTTAATTTACTTTTTCTCCTGTTATTATTTCTAGTGTACTTAACAT
>CANQFI010000059.1 GCA_947598455.1 uncultured Bacilli bacterium
AATAAAAAGAGAAAAACTATTTTTTCTCTACTTTATTCATAATATTTTTATTATTTTTGCTTTTTTCTTTTTTATGTTTTTCGATATTTTCTGAAACTATTTTATTTTCTTCTGTGTTGTTTTTTTTATCATCTTGAGTAACTTTTTCCTTTTCATCTGTTTGAGTTTTTTTGTCAGTTTCTTGTTGCTTTTCTAGTCTTCTTAATTCTCTTTGAGAAAGTTGGGATTTATCAACTTCTTCTTTGATTTCTTGTTTATTTTCTATAGTTTCTTTATATTCTTCTAAATTTGGTTGTTTTTTATCTAATGGTTTATTTTTATCGTTTTCATTTAATATTTTCTCTTCTTTTGGACCATTTTCTTGTTTATTTAAATTTTTATTAGTTATTTCTTCAGATAGCAACTCTTTATCTGGTTTTTTTCTTGTATTTTCTAATATTTCAATTAATTTATTGTTTTTCTTTCTAATTTTTGAATTATTAACCATTACGACTATTAATAAAATAATTGTTAATCCAGATACTACAGCAAAGATAATAGCTATAATAAAATATAAATTGGTGTTTTCTGTAGCTTTATCTTTTAAATACCTTTGGAAAGTTCCTTCTTTCGTATCATATTTATACCAAGCTGTTTCACCAGTTTTAGCATTCATACCATATACTAAAACGATATCACTTTCTTCTTCACTGGTATAGGAATCTACTTTTAAGCCGTTAATTTCAATTTGTTTTTTTTGTTTATAACCATCTATTAAATCAGATGTTGTTAAAGAAATAAATGGGAATCCTTCAGTAACAACTTGTTTATATATGGTATATGATTTAGAAGATTCATTGTAGATATATAAATTAATATCACCATTGGTATTTTTTAAGCCAACTAGAATAAAACCAGTTATATCACTATTTAAAGCCGGGATTGTTTCACCATCAATTGTTACTTCTGTTAAAGTATAGTATGCAGGAACTTTTAAGGCTTCAGCTTTACGAACAACGGTCATATCTTCGCCATCTACTTTAACATTTATAGGGTTTAATTCTTTACGAGTTATTTCTATTGTATAAGTTTTTTTGTTACCTTTTTCGGCAGTAACTACAATTTCAAATTTGTTTAATCCTTCAGTTAATTCTTTAGTACCATCACCAATTAAAGAGGCTTTACCATCTTCTTTTGAAGCATTTATTGTGACAGTTTCAACTTCATTAGGAACTTCTAAAGTATATGATGTGGTATCTTTGTCAAAGGCAGGAGTTATTGAATAATCAGCAACTGATAAATCCTTTAAATTAGCATTAGTACTATAACTTGCTTCTATTTCCGCTTGAGTTCTGGCTGATACACTAACTGATCCTTTAGAAAATTGAATTTCATTTCCTGAATCATTATACATTGCTGCTGAATCAACTGTAATTGTTGATGATCCGCTTTTGATAGCTTTTAAAGTAAATGTTACTTTACTATAACCGATTAGGGTTGACCCAGTAAGGACACATGTGCCACCTGTATCTGAATTAGTGGAACTTAAAGAAAATATTGACTTATCATAATTTAAACAATATTCCCAGCCTGCAGCGCCTGAGGCATTTACAGTTATTGTAACAGTATTACCTACAACAACAGTTGATTTATTAGCCGTAACATTTAGCGATGCGGCATATGTTATATTTACTCCTATAAAAAATAATATTAACGTACTTATAAGTAATTTTATTTTTTTCATTTTTGAACTCCTTACTATAAATTTAATTTACTTAAGATATGACTTTGAATTAATATTAAATCATTAATTTTAACACTACTATCATAATTAGTATCGGCAGCATAAAATTTTTCATTTGTAAGAGCTGCTTTATTTAAAATATGACTTTGAACTAGAATTAAATCATTAATCTTAACTATTCCATCACCATTTATATCTCCACGGACAGCTATTGTATAAGTCTTTGTTTCGGTAGTTCCATTAATAGTTATTTTATCGCCAGTTGCTAATGATCCAGATGTTTTAACTACATTATTAGCATTTGTAATTGAAGCTTTTCCATTATTTTTAGTAACTGTATTTAATAAACTATTTATTGAAGTATCAGGGCTTATACCATACATATAATTGCCATTAACTTTAACGCCCATTTTAGAAATAATATCATTTACAGAGACACTATTAGCTGGAGATACTTTAGTAATATTAATTGTATATGTTGTGGAATTGCCACCTTCAGCTGTTACTTTCAAGTTAACTGTTACTTTATTATCAATAAAGGCATAATCACCTGTTCCAGATACTGTACTTGTATTTACTGTTGTTTTAGCACCTACTTTAACAACATTGGATTCTGTTATAGCATTATAATTATATTCAAGAATTGAACTATCAAAACCAGTTATGGCCTTACCATCAATGGTAATAGAACTTAATGAACTATTTAAATTTTTATCTGAAGCTTGATACCCATCACTTGGCATATTGTCATATACAGGAATAATAAATTCAAAACTGGAATTTTCTAACTCACCTGCTTTATAGGCACTATATAACATTCCGCCTTCAGAGGCTGGAGCTCCACCATTTGTCATATATTGGTGAAGGAATTTAGTTGATTGAGTATAACTTGCAATATTAAATTTTTGATAGTAATTAGTATTTTGACCAGCTTTAACATATTTGTTACCAATAAATTCGCCACCACCGATGATAGCTTTTTCTGGAGTATCCCATGGTCTATTAAATGATGTACCATCAATATAGGCAGCTGCATAAGATAATCCTCTTTGAATTGTTGAACTATAGCCATTTTCTAAATATGTACCAATATTATAAAAATTATAAAATCCATTTAAGGTACGGCCATCTAAACTAGTTAAACCAGTATCAGTTGTATATGTACCAGTTGTTGGAGAATATCCTATTTTATTAGCTCCTTCTTGTTTACTTCTAACCATTAAATGTAAAGCATTAATATGTAATTGATTAGCTGCTGTCATAAATTCATTTCGATAAATATATAAGTTACCAGTAGTACCAGACACTTTAGCTAATGCAGCATCATTCATAGCCTCGGTTGTTTTTTCAAGATTTAAAAATTGATATATTAAGTCATCAAATAAACTATTTCTAGGATCCATTAACGAAGCAATAGCTGAATAATTTAAAAAATAGTAATTGCCTCCAGAGCTTTTTTCATTTATTACAGGAGCATTATTTTCATAATACCAATAGTTTGGGTTTTCAGTTTGTAAAGAAACACGTTTTTCTTCTGATTTAGCGGCATAATCTAGGGAATACCCTACTTTATCAGCTTTAAATGTCCACTGAGGATGTAAAGTATGTAAATAATATAAATATGGGCAATAGCTTTGCTCAAAGCCACCAGCAATTAAACTATTACAATAATCACCATATGTTTCAAAGTTAGAAGCATTATTAGTTAAAGTATTTGTATCAACATTAGTTACTAAACTAGCTGAAATATATCCTTCTTTACCATTATCATAAGTAATTTTATACATTTTAGTATTACCACCAGAAGTATTTTTACCTGTCACTAATTCATTTACAGTTACTCTAGTACCATAAATTAATTCTGTATCGTAACTAGATGAGGAAGTATTTGGAGCATTATGAATAACTACAGCATATGTATTAACCATTCCTCTAAAAGGATAAACTTCTTCAGCTTTTATTTCAGGAGTATTATTTATTACTAATAAGAAAGCACTTAATAAAAAAATAAATATACAAAATAATTTAGTTAATTTATTCATTATTGTCACTTCCTCATATTTACTATCCATTATTATAAAATTATATCATACTTTACACTAGTAATAAACATTAGAGACACTTGTATGTGTAAACATTACAAATAAAAAAATCGTAAATTGTTCTTAATATATAAATATGATATAATTTTTATTAGTTAATAATTAATGCAAAGGGGAAAAAACATGAAAGTATTAATGAAAAAATTAAAAAAAGTTGATGGACTTGAAAAATTCTTTTACTTTTTATCTCTTATTATATATATATTTGCAATAGTACTTTTTATTTATAGTATTTTTAAATATAAAGCAATAATTACATCTGGACCAAAAGAAATGACAATTGTAATTATTATTATAGTGTTTTTTTGTATATGGTTTTTGTTATATCTATTATGCGGACTTATAACCATGATCTCGAAAAAGTTAAAGGCCTTTATTTTTATAACAATTTTAACAATATTATTTAGTTGCGGATTATGTACTGTTTCAGTCCTTTTAAATAAAGTTGCTAAAGGAATGGACCTTACTGCAAATGAATTAACTTATACATCAGCTTTAATAACTTTAAAGGAAACAAGTTTTAATGATTCAATAAAAATTGGCATGATTGAGTCAGAATCAGATATTGAAGGTAATATATTAGCTAAAGAGTTAATTAAAAAAGAAAAATTAAGTAATGAAATTGTATCTTATGATGATTATTCTTCAATGATTGCTGATTTGTATAAAGGTAAAATTGGTGCTTGTTTTGTTTCGAATAATTATGCAGTTGTTTTTAGTGGAGAAGATTTCGAAGATAAGAAAAATGGTGAAGCTGTAGCATTAGCAGATCGTGTTAAAGTTATTCATACTTATAGCGATAATATGACTAATCAAGATACAGCTATTCTATCGACTAATAAAGAAAAAAGTCTAACTGAACCATTTACAGTATTAATAATGGGAGTTGACTCTGCATTAAACGGATTAAAAGCTAATCAAGCATTTAATGGTGATACATTAATTTTAGTTACATTTAATCCAAATACCTTAACGGCAACAATGTTTAGTATCCCAAGGGATATGTATGTACCAATTGCTTGTAATCATAATCGTTATGCAAAAATTAATTCTTCAGCGGCATATGGTTCTAGTTGCGTAATTAGTACTGTTCAACAATTGACAGGTATTGATATTGATTATTATGCTAAGATTAATTTTACTGGTGTTGTTGAATTAGTTGATGCAGTTGGTGGCATTGAAGTCGATGTTGAAACACCTGACTTTAGTTATGACTATAATCATGTTGGTCAAGTATGTGAACAAGATTCAAAAAGAAGATCTGGTAAAAATTTAATTTGTATTAAGCCCGGATATCAAAAATTAAATGGTGAACAAGCTTTAGCTTATGCTAGATGTCGTCATTTATACGCAATATCTGATATTGCTAGAAATCAACATCAACAAGCAATAATTGAAGCACTTGCCAATAAGTTAAAAGAAATTAATTCAATAGATGAATTTAAAAAAATATTTAATTCTATTTCTAATAATATTGAAACTAATATTACATCGGATCAAATTATGTCTTTCTATTCAGTTGGTAAAGATATGTTAGCTAATTCAAGTAGTAATTCATTATCAATTAAGAAAACATATTTATCATATTATAGCCTTAATGTTTATTTACCTGGTTCAGGAATGTATACAAGTGCATTAGGTTATTATCCAGAATCTTTAAATGCCATTACTAAGTTAATGCGTGTTAATCTTGAATTAGAAACAGAAGAACCAATAAAAACATTCAGCATATCTTATAATGAAGAGTACACTACTCCTATAGTTGGACAAGGTTTAACAGGTGGTACAAAATTAGAATTAATGAAATCATTTATAGGTTCTTCAGAAAGTAGTGCTTATGATTGGTGTTCTAGTCTTGGACTTTCATGTTCTTTCCAAACAAGAACTGATTATAATCCAGAAGGAATTATTGTTGATCAATCAGTACATAGTGGTGAACTACTTAAAGGAATTGGAAATATTACTTTCTATGTGAGTGATGGCGAAGGTGAACCACCTCTAAATAATAATGATGAGGATGATGAAAACAACGATGAGGATGATGAAAGTAATAGTGAAGGAAATAATAAAAATAAGGATAAGGATAAAGACAAGGATAACGGAAAAGATAAAACAAATAAAAATGACTCTGAGGAAGAAGAGCCTACAGTTCCAGGAGGACCTAGTAATAATGATGAGGATGAAAATAATACAGATGATAATTCTTCTGGTAACAATGATAAACCAGAAGATCAAGAACCTGAAATACCTGGAACACCAACACCATAAATATAAGTACCTTCTAGGTACTTTTTCTTATAAAGGAGAATTATTATGCATAATGAAGTATTTTATACACATAAAAAAATTAATAAAACAAAAATTGCTTTAATAAGTGATATTCATTTTTATACCGAATATAAGGATAAAATATTCTGTAAAATAATAAAACAAATGGAAAAAAATAAACCTAATTATATCGTTGTAGCTGGGGATATTTTAGATAGTAGTAATATTACTGATATTAAAAGACTAGTAAGTTTTTTTAAAGATTTAGCAAAGATTGCTCCGACAATTTTTGTAAAAGGAAATCATGATGAAAAGACTGGTAATATAAATAATTGGTATTTTCAAGAAAATCAACTTTTAATAAAAGAATTATCTAATTTAGATAATGTTCATTATTTAAATGATAGTATTTGGCAAGATAACAATATTACATTTTATGGATTTAATTTATCTTATAAACATTATGAATGCTATGATGAAAGCTATGATAATTTTTGTGAGGAAGTAAATAAATTAAAATGTTGTATACCTAGTAATACATTTAATATAACTTTGCTTCATACACCTATTAATATATATAATTTTATTAAAAATAATAAAAAACATAATTTATCAAAAAGTGACTTAATATTATCTGGACATATGCATAATGGTTGTCTTCCCTTTTTTATTTCATATCCTCTAAATAAAATATTTAAGACTTCAAGAAGCTTAATATCACCAAATAAAACGTTATTTCCAAAGTATGCTCAAGGAAGAGTTTATGGTGAACAAGAAGGATATATATATGAAGGGATTTCAAAGTTAAGTCATTCAACTAAAATATTTCATAAATTAGATTGGGTATTTCCTAAAAATGTAGAATTTTTAATTATAGAAGAAAAAAAATAACAAGTTTTTTACTTGTTATTTTTTTCGTATTTAGGTTTTAACGTTGGTTGAAAATCAACAACACTCCATCTTATTCCTTCCTCTTTACAAACTACGACAGAAGCTACTTTATCATATCCTAAATCATCTTTATAAGTTAAATTAAGCTTTACAAGGTAACCATCTACATTTTTATTATCTAATTTATAAGTGGTTTTTTCTGTAGATATTGTTTCAATATTAGTTACTTCTGGTAAAGTTTGAGCTCTATCACCATATGTATCATCAGACAGAGATGAATATAAACTATCAATTACTTTTTGTTCAAACATATCTTTTTTATTTGAATAATAGTATTCAGATCCACCAACATCATATTTGTTTATCTTTGTACTCATGGTATATAAATCAATAGTAAACATTCTAGCAACTTGGGTAGCATATGATTCCTCATCAATTGGATTAGCTTGTATTATTTCGATAAGTTTATCAAATTCAGATTTAAAATATTCACTATCCTTATCAGTTAATGTATATCCGTAATTATCATCTTGTTTTAAAATGTTAACTTGTACAACATTTTTTGATTCTCCTTTATTAAAATTAATAACGACAAGAACTATTGCACTTACAACTAATAGTAAAACAATTATTGCAATAAATATTTTTTTTCTAATTTTTTTCTTTTCTTTTTTTGTTTTTATTTTTCTAGCCACTTTTTATTCCTCGCCTTCTAAAGTTGATGTTTGATTTAAGACATTATCCCCCTCTTTTATTATTAAATCATGAATTATAATGTCGTTAGAAACTAGTAATCTTTCTTCAGTATAAGCTTTTAAATTACTAATATAGTTTTCATCAATAGCTGGAGAACTTTGTATATTACCTACTTTATTACTTTGTTCTGTATTTATAGTTACATATTTTCCTGAAGCATTATTAAAGTATACTTTATTGGTTATGAAACTACCATTAGGGAAGATTACAACATTATCATCTTTAATATCATAAATATCGTGTCCTAAAGCAAATTTGTTTTCAAATCCCATCATATTACCTAGTGTTGGCATTATATCATACATTCCAATAACATTAGTATTTTCTCTTTTAATCTTTTTAGCTACTTTTGCATTTTTAGTCCATATAATTAATGGAGTTTTTTTGTTTATTTCGTTAGCAAAATTATCATAATTTACATAGTTAGGATCGCCCTCTTCACTTACTTTACCTGTCGTTATATCATAATTATAATAATATTGATAATCAGCTTTATTAATACGAGCATCATGATCTCCATATAAAACGAAAACAGTATTTTCATAATAAGGACTATTTTCGACATATTTAAAGAATGTTCCTAAAGCCATATCAGCATAATGGGCACTTCTTAAATAATCTCCTAGTTCTCTTCCTTCTAAATAATCGTCTGTTATTGTAGATTGTTCTCCTGTATCAGGATCTGTAATAGTATATGTATTTGTCAAAACTAATCGACCAAAATCATCATATCGTTCTGGATGTTTTTTAGGTTCTAAGTTAGCATATGGTGAATGATTAGATAATTGAATTAAAGTACCCATATAGTTTTCATGTTCTGTTTCTATTTTTTCTAACTTACTTTGTAGTTGTTTAAAGAATTCTTCATCTGAGATACCTAAACCTACCCATGTTTTATCATTATAATCTCCACCAATATCAAATTGTTCTTTAAAGATCATTTCTTCATAACCTAAACTTGGGTGCATACGATATCTATTCCACATGGTTGCACCATTACCATGAGCACTAAATGTATAATAACCTTTTTCTTTTAATAATTTAGGGATAGTAACATAATTACGATCATAATAACTCATAAAGGCAGTTCCACTACTAGCTGGCATTAAAGAAGTATTTAAAGTAAATTCAGTATCACTACTTGTTCCAATACTAACTTGAGGGTAAAAATTACTAAAATACATACCTTCTTGAATTAGTTTATTTAAAGTTGGTGTAATTTCAACATCATTAATTTTTGTACCAACAAGCCATTGTTGGATACTTTCCATATGAATAAATATTACGTTCATACCTTCTAAGGCACCAGTATATTTATTACTTTCATGAGTTTTAGCAAATTCCTTGCTATAAAAGTCTTTAAATTCTTTAGCTGCTTCATCATATCCAAATAAGGAATTTATTTTAGGAATTAAACTTTGGACTAAATCGTTGCCTTGATATAAAATGATACCAAATCTTCTTACGACAAGCTCTCTATCCCATTGTTTTACTAATCTACTTACATCTGTTCCTGTTACATTTACTAGGGTAAAAGCTAAACAAATAATTCCAATTAAAACTGTAGAGGTAAACATTTTTTTACTTTTTTCTATCTTGGCAACAAAATGGTAATAACTTCCCTTTTTTAAATGCGAATGGATCATATAATATAAAACTGGGAAAATAATATATATAAAGTCAATTAATCTAAACTTTTCTATTAAAGAATCCCCTACTTCTCCTACAAGTCCTAATTCAGCTATTAAGCTAAAGGACGCAAACGATGTATAGAAAACATAATATATTGAATTAACCACACACATAGTAGTAACAATAATTAGCCATATAAAATAATAATTAAACTGTTTTTTGGGTTTAATAAAATATCCAAATGAACCAATTATAATAAGTAAAGCTAAATCACAGATAAAAGGTTTATAATCCATTATGTCTTTAAATGTATAATGTCTTATTAAAACTGTTTCTATTAAAGAAAAAATAACAAAAGTTATAAATAATCTATTAGTAGATAAATATTTTGATATTTTTTTTCTAATTGCTTTAAGAATATTAACGATTTTTTTCTTCAAGTTAATCCCTTCTTACTGTCATAATTATAACATATATTACAAAATTGTTTCAATAATCTTAAATTATAAAATTTATACTTGAAATTTATTGTTTTTGATGATATTATAATTACACGTGTTGCAGTTGTAGTACAACGGTTAGTATGCGACCTTGCCAAGGTTGAGATGGCGGTTCGATTCCGCTCAATTGCTCCA
>CANQFI010000060.1 GCA_947598455.1 uncultured Bacilli bacterium
GCATCTTTAATATTAATTTTATTTTCCTCTTTATTTCCAATTTTAAAAACGTCTAATCTAACATTATCAGCATTGAAACTATCAACATTATTTACGGAAATAATACCGTCGGCAGTATAAATTCCAAAATCACTATTTAAAGTTATATTTCCACCATCAATAATAATATTCTTATGTTGAGAATAACCAGCATGAATAGAAGGATTTCTTTCATCAATTGCAGTTAAATTTATATTTCCACCACTAATAATTACTCCATCTGGATAATCACTTTCTCCTGATATTCCAGTAACCATAATAGCAGAACCATTAGATTTTATATCAACATTACCTCCAGTAATATTTACTTGTCTTAAAGCATAAATTCCTTTAGACTTTGTAAAATTACTAGCATCAATATTAAGATTACCACCACTTATAGTAACAACGCCATCAACAATAAAACCTCCATTACTGTTAATAGTACCTGATTCTATATTTAGATTATATGGATAATGAATAGTATCACCATTATTTCCTCCATTTGTTGTATAATAAGTTTTTATGTTAAGATTTAATTTACCATTATTTATACTTTTAAATGTTAATGTACCACCTTTTTCACCTGTTCCATAAAAGACACTTTCTTTATCTGCTGTTAAATTATTAACTCCTTCAAAGATAACAGTTATATTATCTGATTTTAAAAATTTAATACAAGGATTTACTGAATCTGTATCAGTCATTTCAAAAGTAGTATCTTCTAAAGTTAGTATTTTAGTTTCATTATCCCATGACCAGCCTTCTTCTTCTAATTTATTTTCAGTTTGATGATTAGTTAAATCTAATGTTTGAGTAACCTTATTTTTAGCATAAACATAATTAACATTAATACATAATAAAAATAAAGCTAAATAAAAACCTAACATTAACTTATTCATTGTTGTTTTAAACATATTATCACTTCTTTCTACCTTTCTCTTATTTTGACAAGTACTCTTGTCAATTAAAAATATTCTACCCCCCCCCGGTCCACATTTGTCAATAATGACATACAATTATATTTTTTTTAATTAATTTAATTAATTTAAAAGTTATTTACTAGTTTTTTTGTATACATGTGTTTCTTTATTAGTTTAGATGAAATTTGTAGTGTTACTTTTTAGAAAAATACTATCTAATTGTTATATAAAATTGTTTTATAATCTCATTTCTATTAATCATTTTATATTAAAAAATAGGTAATCTTTGATTACCTATAAGATTACCTATAAAAAACTATATTTTAATAATTAACTGATTCTTTTTTATAAAGAAACAAAGTATATCCAAAACCAATAATACTTAATGTTAAATATATAACATATTTAAAAATACCATCATATGTATTAGGATTATCAGTATTATCAGGTTCTTGTGGTTGTGGTTCATTTTTTAATATTAAATTTGCAATAGCATTATTAATATTTGAAGCCATAGCATCAACTTCACTTTGTTCTAATATATTCTTATCTCTTTCTACTAAAGAAATTGCACCTATAACTGCGCTAAAATCTTCATAATCATCTTTATTTAAAGCATTAGCTTTAGCAATTGCCGCATCTACTTCGCTATAATCAGCTTCTGAACATTTTATGTAATTACCTTCCATACCATAAACTTTAAGTACATCTTCTCTAACATTAGAAACATCTGCACTATCAACATTATTTATTATAATATGGCCTTTACGAACATAAATACCATATTCACTACTAATAGTTATGTTTCCACCATTAATAATTACATTCTTTGTATAATTACCTTCTGGAGTAGAATCAGAACGACCGGCATAAATTCCTTGTCCTTCTTTTGAATCAAGAACCACATTTCCACCACTTATTATTACGCCGTCGGCTTTATCTGTTTCTTTTAATGTTCCTGGTACCATAATTGCAGTACCATTTAAAGCAACATTAAGATTTCCTCCTGTAATATTAACTTGTTGTATAGCATAAATTCCTGAATCGTCAGAATCTGTATCCCAGCTTTCAAGGTTAAAAGTTCCACCATTCATAGTAAATGTATCATCAACCATAATTGTACCTTTACTGTTGATAGTACCAGATTCTATTACTAAATTATGTGGATAACCAATAGTTGTACCATTGTTACCACGATAAGTTTTCTTTAACACTTTATAGCTTAGATTTAATACAGCATTTTCTTCACCTTTTAATGTAAGTGTACCATCACCAGCTGTATAAACACCATATAAACTATAACCTTTGTCAGCTATCAAATTATTTTCACCTTTGAAAATTATAGTTATATCCTCTCCTCTATTAAATTTAATACAATCATTTACGTTATCTTCTGTATCTGTAATTTCAATAGTTATGCCATCTAAAGTTAGTGTTTTAGTATCGTTATCCCATGACCAGCCTTCATCTTCTAATTTATTTACACTACCTTCTTGAGTTGTTAAGTCTAATGTTTGAGTAACCTTATCTTTTGCATAAACATAATTAATATTAATACATAATAAAAATAATGTTAAAGAAAAAACCAACATTAACTTATTCATTGTTGTTTTAAACATATTATCACTTCTTTCTTCCTTTCTCTTATTTCGACAAGTACCCCCTGTCAATGGTAAATATTCTACCCCCCCCGAACAACATTTGTCAATATTATATTAACAGTTATTATAAAAAGTAGATTATTTATTTATATGCACTTTTTTTAACTTTGGTGCAATTTTTTTGGAATTGTTTTGAAGGATTTTTAAACAATAATATAACTTTAATCATATAAAAACCTTGTTTCCATATCCGAGAAACAAGGTTAATGTCAGAATAATATTATTTTTATGATAATATAAAAGCAATAGTATTACAAATAACGGCAAGTAAAAATAGGATACCAGTAATTAAATCTGTTTTATCTCTTCTTATTTTATAACGACTTAAAAATGTAACACAGTTATAAGCACATAGTAAACTAACAATGGAAGCCATATTTTTATCTTTAAAAAATGATATTAATATTAAAATAATAGAAAATGAAGCCATACCAATAATACCATATTTCATTGATTTTAAATTTACTAATTCCGTTAGTTTAATGATATTCTCTTCACTCTTTTTTTCAATATCTTTTTCTTCAATCTTTTCCCCAGCAAGTATTTCATTTATACTTACTTCTAATATTTCACTAAGAGGTTTTAGTAAAGACATATCCATTAAACATAAACCTCGTTCCCATTTACTTACAGCATTTTTAGTAATGCCTAATTTTTCAGCTAAATCCTCTTGCGTTAAATTTTTTTCTTTTCTAGCACTAGCGATAAATCTGCCAATACGCTCTTGATTCATATTTTTTTCTCCTTTCAAGAAGAAATATAATATTTTTTAATTATTTTTTAAACATACTAGAGGTTTACTTTATTTTTATTATATTTACTTGATTGCCATGTTCTTTAATAATATTAATTAGATCTTGAGCTTTTAACCAAATAGTTGCAGTATTATCATTGGGATGAATGCCAATTATACCATTATCATCTAAGAATGCTTCATCTAAATAGAAAATTACTTTTAAATCTTTATCATTTAATAAACCTAATGGTGTTACAGAACCTGGGGTTAAATTTAAAATATTCATTAAATCATTTTCACTAGCAAAACTTAAACGACGAGTATGAAATTCATCACTAAAATATTTTAAGTCTAACTTTTTATCACCTTTAATAGTTATTAAATAGTAATTTCTTTTTTTATCATCTCTAACAAAAAGATTTTTACCATCAGATTCTTTATATGGTAAATCAATATCATTTAGTTCTTGCATATTATAAACAGCTTTATGATCTGTAATTTCATACCAGATATTTTTACTTTTTATAAAGTCATATATTTCTTGTTTATTCATAATATAAATCCTTTCAAGTAATTAAAATCAATATTTCTTATAGGAATTATATCATGAAAAAAAGTAAACTTTTTAAATAGTTTACTTTCATAATTTGTAATTTATTTTATTATACAAGTAGCTCCACCTTTTTCAGCTTCAGCTTTACTTTCTTCTATGGTGCTATCGTCTTCTTTTGCTCCTTCAAATCCTTGTTCTTTTAAAGCTTCTTCAGTAGCATTTTCAAGATCGATTTCTAATATTGTATTGTATTTATAATTTTGATCATCTACAACAATTTTTAAACTAATTCCATCTTTATCAAATGGTTTATAATTTTCATCCATAGCTTTTTTATATTCTTCCCATTTTTCTTTTACAGCTGAATTAGCAGCTGTTGTATTAACTTCCATTTTCATACTTTTTAGCTTATCATTTTTATAATTCATAGAAATTACTTGTTCGATATCAAGATTGGCATCTTCTGTAGTAGATGTACATACCAAAGTTTGTTCTTGTACCTTTTCTTCCGTTGTGTCCTTTGCTTCTTTTTCTTCAGTTTTTCCACAACCGGTAGCTAAAAATATAAATAATAAACTTAAAAATAACATACTAAATTTTTTCATAATTACCCACCTCACTTTCAACAACAAATTATTATTTGTTTTCTTATCTTATTATATCATAAAAAAAATTATTTTTTATATATTATATGTTCATGCTAGTTGTGATTTACATAACAAAATCAATTAATTTTTTATGATAAAATCCTATTGTCTTCTGTACGAAACCAGATACATTGAAAAATTTTCCTCATTAATCTTAAGAATTGGCATAACTTTTTTAATACCTAATTCTTTACATTTTAATATAACTCCGTTATCAATTCAAAGACATTTATACTTGACTAGTAGCATTTATCATTGTACTAGTTACAATAGCAGACATAGTACTTATAACATACTGAACTACTTTTACTTTTTGAGCAATATCTGAATCTTTGATCTTTTTTAAGCGTTCATTTAATTCTTCTTTTTCATACTTATTAAAAATATTTTTTAAAAATTTAGTATAAATTAATAAGGATGCTAATAATAAGGAATCTTCTGTTATTTTTTCTTCTCCTAATAATTCATTTCTGATTGTTTCAATTAGATTATTAAATATATTTTCATCTATTTTGATTATATCTTTTTGACCTATTATCCCCTTTTTTGCTTCTATAGTTATAAGTTTATCTTTCAACATATTTTCTTTTAAATCATCTATAATACTTTTTAAATTTTTAGTTGAAAAGCCATAGCAAACAGAAGATAAAATTACTCTTAAAGATATTTCATCTTTCTTCATATTTTTAATAACTTCATATAATTTTTTATTGTAATCTTCTTTAGGAATTTTGTCTTTTAAAATTACTTTGTTTTTGTCAGTTTTTTCTAAATTATCATTTAACATCATTTCAACTATCATAGAAACAATTACATAGGGAGTTAAATCATTTCTATATAAATTTTTCTTTTAATATAATTACTACATTTGTATTTGTTTATTTTTTTCTAAATTTGGTAATGTAAAACTAATTACACGATTATTTTCTTTATTTAATTCTTCTTGATAAAATTCAATAAATCTTTTAGGAATTGTCCAAATTATTTTTTTACTCTTATTAAAAACTTCATCATAGTCACTAATGCCTAGAATAACTAATTCTTCTTTTTCAGGAATACTATGATGACGCTGGCCATAACATCCACCAAAATTACGACGATCATAGTAAAATTCTTTAAGCATTATATTTTTCATTTCATTATCATCACTTAAAGTTTGTAAATATGGTAAATCACAAATTAAACATCTTATTTCAAAGGGAATTCCTTCACCAAAATTGTATCCTTGATGATGATTAGGACCATAATGTTTTAATTCAAGGTAAATATCGCTTTCAGTTACAACACTCATTAATTTTTTTATATTAATTGATTTTTCAGTAAAGGGGTCTTCTTTCCATTTTTCAGTATTAGTTCGATGTGCAAAATAAGTCCACCCTTCGGGGATCATGACAACTTCATTATTATCCATTTTAAACTACTCCAATTTATTTTTTTAATTCAAGGCCATCTTTAAAAGCATTTCCTACTCTATCTGTTACTTTATAATAGCCGTGAGAATATGGATCAAAAGCGATGGCTTCAACTTTAGTTATATCAACGTTATCACCATTTAATACTTCTTCATTAGCTGAGACATTAACTACTTTACCAATAACACCAATACCATAAGGATTATCTTGATATTCAATAAATTCACATTCTATACAAAGAGGAAATTCATTTATTATTGGCGCATCAACATTATTTGATTTAGTAGCTGTTAAACCACTATTTTCAAATTTGTTAGGAGTGTTATTTCCAGAGACAACACCAAAGTAATCAGCTTCTTTAACATGGTTAGCATCAGCAATACTAATAGTAAAGGCTTTTCTTTCCTTTATATTTTGAACTGTCTTATGTGATTCAGTTAGATTTAGACCAACAACATCACGATCAATCATAGTACCCCAAGCAGCATTCATAACATTAATACTATTATCTTCATTATAAGTGGCAATCATTAAAACTGGCATTGGAAAAATTGCTTCCGTTACTTTAATATTTTTTTTCATATTTATCTTCCCTTCTATATATTATTATAACAAAAATGTAGGTTTATAAACAACCTACATTATTAATTTAATTTACTTAAATACTTTTCTATTTTATTTATATTATGATTAAAGATAATTGATTCAATTATATTCATAATAGCAAATACTATTAGGGAAATACCAATACTAGTAATTAAAAGACCTTTGGTAAAAATAATAAATCCACCACATATAATCATTAAAACTGATATTAATAAACTAATAATTCCTGATACTTTATCAACAAATAATATTTTACTAGAAAATGTTATATTAATAATAGCTTCATATATAACAACTAAACCTATAACAATTCTAAATATACTTTGTAGTTCACTAGTGAAGATGATACATACAATACCTATAATAATATTTAAAATGCCAAAAGATAAATCATAATTAAATATATTGTATTTGCCTTCATATCTAAAGTAGTAAAAGATTTTTAGTAAACCATTTATTATTAAAAAACCACCTATTAAGTAAGATATAATATTTAAAATATTTTTTGAAAATATTATCATAATAATTCCAAGTAGAATAGTTATACAGCTATTAAATATTGATTCATAACTATCTTGTTTTAATTTTTGACCAATTGATTTCATTTTTTATTCTTCTTTCTATATTTTAATTTTCGCGGCGATTAAACATTAAGATTAATCGTAATATTTGAATTAATGTTGTGGCAACACTAGCGACATATGTCATAGCAGCAGCTGTTAAGACTTTTTTACCAGATTTTAATTCTTTACTATTAAGAAAATGAGCATAGTCTAGTTCTTTTAAAGCTCTTGAACTAGCATTTATTTCGACTGGTAAGGTTATTAATTGAAATAATAAGATAACTATTTCTAAAATAATACCTGTCCAAATTAAGTTAATAGCTCCAAATAGAAAGCCGAAAAGGATAGCAAAATAACCTGCATAGGATGAAAAGTTAACAACAGGAACTAAGCTAGCACGGATACGCATAAATAAATATCCATCTTTATCTTGAAGAGCATGACCACATTCATGACAAGCAACACTAACACTAGCAATAGATGCGCTATTATAATTATTTTTAGATAATCGTACTTCTAACTTTCTTGGATCATAGTGATCGGTTAAATAACCATCTACTTCAACAACTTCAACATCTTCTAGACCATTTTTGTCTAAAATATAACGAGCTGCTTCACGACCAGTTAATTTACGTTCATTAGGAATTTTAGAATACTTATTATAAGTTGAGTTAACAAAGAATTGAGCAAATATTGTAATGATAAGAGTAATTAAGGTTAAACCATATACAATAAAATAATAATCCATATTTATCACCTAATTACTTAATAATCTAATATAGTTTTTAATTTCTTTTTCATTTAGTATTTTACCTTGACTAATTATTTTGTCATTAATAATTAAAGCAGGAGTATTAAAAACTTGATATTTAGGAAATTGTTCTTTCTCCTCTATTAATTCTATTTCTAAATCATCAGAAAGGTCTTCAGCAACTTTATTAATGTTTTTTAAAAGTTTAAGACGATTACTAGATTTTTGACCAACTATTTTTATTTTCATTTTAATTTTCCTTTCTTATTTATATACTTCAACGGCATTAGGATATATTTTCTTTAAATATTCATCATTATATTTATTATCAATTAAATGCCAGAAATAACTTGTTCTTTTTATATTATTACCTCTTTCTTTCATTCTAAAAGCAGCAATAAAAGAAATTATAACATCATTTATAAAGAAGGTGACTGATATAACAAATAAAGCAATTACTGTACTAGTTAAATTAATAGAAAGGAAGTACTCATTAATTGGATATAAAATGGATTTATAAAAGATGGTGGCAACTAAACCAAAGAGAACAGAATATAGAAAGTTAACTCTTCCACCTAAGTTTAAAGGAAAGTCACTATAATCCCAAGAAATTGTCCCAAAAATTTTTTCTTGTAAAAAACTAGCAACATATTCAATAATTGTACTTATTACAAAACCTACTAAAAATATTTCTAAAGATGTTTTAACTTGTAAATAATTACAAACTAATAAAATTATTAATCCAGATAAACCATAAATAGGAATTATAGGTTCATAGATTAAACTTTTTCGCCATTCAAATCTCTTATTTCTTAATAAACACCAAATGGTTTCAATAATAAATCCTAAAAATGATCCGATTAAAAATAACCAAAAGTAACTAATAATTCTTTGCATATTACGCACCTTCTATATATGTAAAAGTTTTTTTTCTTTTACAATTTTAAGTTTATTACTTAATTCTTAATAAATTATAATTATTTTATTAAAAATTATTAAAACAAAAAAAATCCCATGTTTCAGGGATTAGTTCTATTATTATATCATCTTTTAAATTATTAGTTTGAATTTATTAATTTTAATCTTAGTACAACTCGGTATTTTGTATTACTACTATTACAAGTGAATAAAGATAAATCCCATTCACCATCGTCTAAAAGATCGGGATTTTTTTCTGAAATATTTTCTTTCTTTATTACTTCATATTGAAATTTATGTCCATTTAAATCAGTAAATATTACCTGGTCTTTTTCTTGGAGCTGTTGTATTTTCTTAAAATGAGATAACGAATTATGAGCGATTATTACGGCATTATTTCGATAAATTGAACCCTTATATAATACTGGAGCTTTATTTAAATTACTTACTGTATATTCGTCTAGAACTGGTAATTCAATATCAATCTTTGATATTGAAATAATACCAATATAGTTTTTTCCTTTAATATTTATTTTGGGCATTTCTTTATCTGGATTATCTAGGTAATCTTCTGATTCTTCATTTGTTCTTTCTTGTAAAATGTTTTCTATTTCTTCTAATGCCTCTTTAGAGTTCTTACCTGATGTATAATCAAAAATTATATTATATATACATAAAACAAACGCTGTTAATATTAATATAATACCTGACATTTTTAAAATAAAAGGTATTTTATTTTTCACAAGTATCTTGCTTTCGTTTGATTATAATTCCAATTGCTAAAAGAATTAAACCTGTTCCAAATAGAATTGGTACTGGCCACCATAAAAGACCAGTGTTTGGTAGCTTAAAATCATAGGTATTAGTTATTGTAAAAATGTTATTTTCATAATTAATATCAACTGCATAATTATTACTAACACCTATTTCTTTTACTTCCCATTTATATGTGTCATCTAAATCGTTCCATTGATATGACCAACCATTGCTACTATCTAATTTAACTTCATCATATAATTCTGAATCTTTATATAATTGAACAGTTATATATTGTGGACGGTATTTTTCTTTACCTTTGTCATTCCAAACTTTTATAACTTTTTTATCCACTATTTTATTTAGATCTATATCATAAGCATATTTAGGATATATTTTAACTTCATATTCCCATTCATCTTGAATAGTCATATTAGGAATACTAATTAAAATGCTTTGT
>CANQFI010000061.1 GCA_947598455.1 uncultured Bacilli bacterium
TATATTATGCAAGATGGTGATATTTGCTACTTCAGATTTAATGTCAGCAAATAAATAGTTAATGAAGTACATAAAAGAATTTTTTAGAAACGATCATCCTTTTGTTCCGTTTAAAGAATTTGGTTTTATTCATTGTCTTTGTATCCTTTTAGTTATAATTACCTTAATAACAATATATCTTAATCGTAATAAAATATCTACTATGAATGATAAAACAAAACAAATAATTTTAAAGGGAACAGCTATATTAATGTTAATAAACATGGTTATATATAATATAGCCCCTCATATATTTGGTTATTTTGATTATAAAATTCATTTGCCTTTTCAATTATGTTTTATTGCTGGATATATGTTTATGTATGGTATTTTATTTGAAAAAGAATGGATTTTAAAACTTACCCTATTCTTATCATTTATTGGTCCGATCCCAGCTATCTTATGGCCAGACATGCCATCAACTTTCGATGATTTTAACTTCTGGAAATATTTTATTTCTCATCATATATTTATCTGTGCAAGTTTCTTTTCCTATTATGCTTTAAATTATCGTATAACAATAAAAGATATAATTAAAGCATTTATATTTACTAATTGTTTAGTTTTAATTATGATGCCTTTTAATTATGCATTTAAAATGAATTATATCTATTCAAGCGAAATCCCTGCTAATATTAGAAATCTTTATCCATTCATTTCTGATTTCCCTCCATTTCTAACTATTGAAGTAACTGGTCTTGTAATAGCTATTCTCCTTTATCAATTAATTAGAAAACGTAATAATGAATTAGATTTATTAATGGCTCAAACTACTAAAAAGAATAAAGCTAATCCAAAGAAAACTCATCGTAAAAAGAAGAATAAATAAAACTTTACTTTACTTGATCTCCATGCTATAATATGAAACGAGTAAGAAATTTACTCCTTGCTTTATATTGATATAAAGCCGAAAAGACCATAAGGAGGTGCAATATGAACAAATATGAAATGATGTTCATTGTTAAAGCAACAATGGAAAGTGATCAAGTAAAAGCTACAGCTGAAAACATGAAAAATGTTGTTAGTTCTTGCGGAGGAACAGTTACAGAATTTAAAGAACTTGGCGAAAAAAAATTAGCATATCCAATTAAAAAAGAACTTAACGGTTATTACTTCGTAATGCAAATTGAAGCAACTAAAGAAGCTGAAGCTGAATTAAGCCGTAAAGCTGGCTTAGATGAAAACGTTCTAAGACATTTAATTGTTAAATTAGATGAGGAGTAAGATAAGCTATGAATAAAGCGATTATTATCGGTAGATTAACTAGAGATCCAGAAATGCGTACGACAACTAGTGGTGTTAATTCAACAACTTTTACGGTAGCTGTATCTCGTAATTATACAAACCAAAATGGTGAAAGAGAAACAGATTTTCTTAATTGTGTAACTTGGCGTAAACAAGCTGAAAATGTTGCTAAGTATTGCAAAAAAGGTACACAAGTAGCAGTTGAAGGTAGAATCCAAACTAGAAGCTATGACGCACAAGATGGAACTAAAAGATATGTAACAGAGATTATTGCTGACAATGTAACATTCCTAGGTGGAAGAGGTACAGAAGTTAGTGAATCTAATAATTATGTAGGTCCAGAATCTAATGTAATTACTACAGACATTAGTGAAGATCCATTTAAAGACTTTGGTAATGAAGTACCATTAAGTGATGATGACCTACCATTCTAAAAAGGAGGATTAAAAATGGCTGAATTTTATCGTAAAAAGAAAAAAATATGCCAAATGTGTGCTGGTAAAAGTGTTGATTATAAAGACGTAATGATTATTTCTAAATATATTAACGAAAAAGGAAAAATCATGCCTCGTCGTATGACAGGTGCTTGTGCTAAGCATCAAAGACATATTGCTCAACAAATTAAATGGGCAAGATATATGGCATTAATTCCATTTGTAAAATAAGAATCTAATACTCAGAAATGAGTATTTTTTTATGCCTCATTTCCGTAAATATTATTTTGAATATACGAGTAATATGTGATATTATTATAAGTGATAATAGAGGTGTTGGCAATGAAGATAACTTTATTCTTAAACGACAAAATAATGGAATTCTTTTTACCAAATCAAGTATCAGGAAGTTACAGCTTTGATGAACATCAAAATGAAGATTACAAATTAATCAATATTGAAGCTGAAGATAATGAATGGGTATTATATTCTAAAGAACATGTAAAAGTAGTTATTAATAATATTTGTGAATCTAAAATTGCTTTAGAACCTAATCATTTTTATATTCTTCAAAGAGAAGATATTTATTATGCTATATATACATCTCTATCTTATGATTCAAAACAATTTATTTATGGTTATAATGATAATATTAATTTAATAATTGGTAATTCTGATAATTGTAATTTAGTATATGAATGTCCTTTTATAAATGGCATGGCCGCTCAAATAACTAAAGTTAATAATTGCTTAAAAATGGCCATTAATCCAGATACTCTTTCATATAAAAACGACGAAAGAATTACTGAAAAAGAAATTATGATATTTCCTGGTGATATTATCAATATTTATGGACTAAGAATATTTATTTTAAACTCATTAATTCTTATTAATAACCCATATAATGGTATTAGAATTAATCAAATATCTTCAGGTACATATCCTTTTAGCTATAATCCAGCAAAATACGAAAATAAAGAAGTAAAAGAACAAGATTTATACGATAAAAAAAGTTATTTTACTAAATCACCACGTATTAGAAGGCAAGTAGAAGAAGTTGAAATAAAAATAGATAAACCACCTAATAGTGGTGATGCTGATAAAATGCCTTTAATCCTTACTATTGGTCCAATGTTAACCATGGCAGCTTCATCAGGATTAGGTTTAATTCAAACTTTTACTAGAATAAGTAATGGCGAAACAACTTGGGAAAAATCGTGGCCACAAGTTGTAACATCAATCTTAATGATGACATCATCCTTATTATGGCCATTAATAACTAATTTTTTTAATCGTCACTCAGAAAAAGTTAAAAAAGAAAAAACAATTAAACTATATACTAAATATTTAGAAAAAAAAGAAGCAGAATTAAAAAAAGAATTAATTCTTCAAAAAAATATTTGGGACGAAAATCTTTTACCAACTAATGATTGTTTAAAAATTATTAATACTCGAAAAAATAATTTTTGGTGTAAAAGAGTTGAGCAAAGTGATTTTTTATCTGTAAGAGTAGGTATTGGACGAGTACCACTACAAGTAGATGTGAGTTGGCCAGAAGAAGGCTTTACAATTGAAGAAGACAATTTAAAAGAAATGGCTGATAAAGTAGTAGAAGCCTATAAATATATTGAAAATTGTCCTTTGGAATATTCATTCTCTGAAAATTTTTTAACAGCTATTATGGGTGTTGAAAAAAAATGTTATGGTTTTGTCAATAATATATTACTTCAATTAATGACATTCTATTGTTATGATGAATTAAAAATAGTTGTTTTTACTAATAAAGCTAAAGAACATAAGTGGGAATATTTAAAATATAGTAACTATTGTTTTACCGATGATAAAAGTATTAGATTTTTTGCTTCTAATATGGATGAATCGAAAGAACTAGGAAATTATTTAATTCAAGAATTAAGTTATAAGTTGCAATTTATTGAAGGATCAGATTCGAAACTACCACCTCAAAAACCTCATTACTTAATTATCTGCGATAATTATCCTTCTTGTAAAAAAATTGAATTCTTTAAAATATTAACAGAACTAGATAGTCAAATCGGATATAGTACAATTATTCTTGAAAATAAACTTGATAAATTACCAAGTAAATGTATTAACTTTATTAATTTAAATGAAGGTCAATCTGGAATTTTAAAAAATTCTTACGAAAAAGCTGAAATAATAAATTTTCATGATGAAATTGATTATAATATAAATATGTTTAAAGTAACAAAAATACTATCTAATATTCCTGTTGAAATAGAAGGCGCTGCAACTACAATTCCAGATTCTATAGAATTCTTAGAAATGGAAAAAGTAGGTAAAGTAGAACAATTAAATGTTTTAAATAGATGGAATACAAATGATTCAACTAAATCATTAAAAGCCGAAATAGGTGTCGATAAAACGGAAAATTATATTTATTTAGATTTACATGAGAAATATCATGGACCTCATGGGTTAGTTGCTGGTACTACTGGTTCAGGTAAATCAGAATTTATAATTACTTATATATTATCAATGGCTATTAATTATAGTCCAGATGATATCGCCTTTATTTTAATTGACTATAAAGGTGGTGGTTTAGCTTACGCTTTCGAAAATAAGTTAACAGGTGTTAAACTACCACATTTAGCTGGTACAATAACAAACCTAGATAAATCAGAAATGCACAGAACATTAGTAAGTATCGATTCAGAAGTAAAACGTCGTCAAGCTGAATTTAACAAGGCACGTGATTTATTAGGAGAATCAACAATAGATATCTATAAATATCAAGGATTTTATCATGAAGGCAAACTAAAGGAACCAATTCCTCATTTATTTCTAATAGCTGATGAGTTTGCCGAATTAAAAGCTCAACAACCAGATTTCATGCAAAATTTAATAAGTGTAGCACGTATTGGTCGTTCGTTAGGAGTCCATTTAATTTTGGCAACACAAAAACCAAGTGGCGTAGTTGATGACCAAATTTGGTCAAATACAAAATTTAGAGTATGTTTAAAAGTTGCTGATGCTAGTGATAGTAATGAAATGATAAAAAAACCCGATGCAGCATTATTAAAACAAAGTGGTAGATTTTACTTACAAGTTGGTATGGACGAAATTTTTGAACTAGGTCAATCTGGTTGGGCTGGTGCTAAATATTACCCATCAGATAATATTGCTAAACAAGTAGATAGAAGTGTTTCATTTATTGATAACAGTGGTCAAATAATCAAAAGAATTCAAGAAAGTTCATCGACAGTGCAAAAAGAAGCTAAAGGTGAACAATTAGCTGCGGTTATGGGAGAAATTATCAAAGTAGCTAAACAAACTAACAAGCAAGTAAAAAGATTATGGCTTGATAATATTCCACCAGTTATTCTTGTTGATGAAACAGAAAAGAAATATAACATTGTTCATAAACCATATGAAGTTACTGCTACCATAGGTGAGTATGATGCACCTGAACTCCAAAAACAAGGTATTGTAACACAATTATTATTAGATGAAGGTAATACTATTATTTATGGCAATGATGGGGCAGAAAGAGAAAGTATAATAAATTCTATAATTTATTCTGTCTCAAAATATCATACATCAAGTGAAGTAAACTTTTACGCTATTGATTATGGATCAGAATCTTTAAGAATGTTTATGAATATACCACATTTTGGTGGTATTGCCTTTAATGGTGAAACAGAAAAATTAAATAACTTGATAAAACTAATTAGAGAAGAAATGAAAAAAAGAAAAGATATGTTCTTAGAATATGGTGGTGATTACAAAAACTATATAAAAAATAGTGGCAAAAAAATACCTTTAAAAGTTATTATATTAAACAATTATGATTCTATATTTGAAAATAATCGTGATATTAATGATATAATGATAGAAATAGTAAGAGATTCAGCAAGATATGGTATTATTTACATTTTTACTTGCAATTCTACGCGTTCGATTACTGCTAAAATTGCTGATAATTGTTCAAAACGTTATGCTCTAAAATTAAAAGATACATTTGAATATTCTGAAGCTTTAGATACTAAAGTACATCAAACCCCACCAGAAATAATAGGTAGAGGCTTATATAATAGTGAAGGTGTTCACGAATTTCAAACATCATCTATCGTTGGCGATGAGTCACAATTGAACAAATTCTTAATTGATTATACTAATTATTTAAAAAATCAAAATCAAGAAAAAGCACCAAAAATACCAATTTTACCAGATGTTGTAACTATTAATGATGTAAAAGAAAGTATCAAAGATATCAGTTGTTTCCCATTAGGAATTATCAAAAGCAATTTGGATATATGTACAACAAATTTCAAAGAAGGCAATGGTCGAATTATTTCTTCTAACAAAATTAGCAATACAATAACATATGTAAAATCTTTAATTAAAATATTTAAACTTATTAATTATACACCAGTTATTATTGATGGTAATAAAGGATTAGAATCTATCAAATCCGAAAATTCAAATTATTTTAATGAAAAATTTGATGAAGTAATAGATAAAATTATTAATCTAGTTGATAGTTATAAAGAAGAATCCAAACCATTAAATATTTCAATATTCTTATTTGGTATAAGCAAAATACTTAATAAATTAGAAAATACAAATAAAATAGAGGAACTATTTACGGCATTAAAAAAATATGATGAACTTCCAATATTACTTATTGATGAGCCTACCAAACTTAGGGAGTATGCATATGAAAACTGGTATAAAACATTTGCTAACAATGAAGGTGTGTGGATAGGAACTGGATTATTTGATCAAAATGCTTTAAAAACATCTGGTTATGATAGAGCATTATCTGGTGAATATCCTAATAATATGGGATTCTATATTTCAGAAGGCATACCTAAACTAATTAAACTAATAGAAACAGATGGTGAAAGTAATGAACAATAAAGTTTTAATTAAATTATATGTTCCAGAATATGGAAGAAACTTTGATGTATACATTCCTGTTAACTATTTAGTATGGAAAGTAAGCAAAATGTTAGCTAAATGTATTGGAGATTTATGTAACTATAATATAGATTTAAGTCGAGAATTTATATTAATAAATAAAGATACTGATGAAATATATAATAATAACGCAATTATTAGGGATACTAATATTAGAAATGGTTCAGAAATTATAATTATTAGTTATTAAATGTAAAAAAAATGTAAAATAAGATTAAAATAATTGTCAGAAAGAAAAAGTTATAATATAATCAAATCAGAGTAGATGAGGTAATCTACGATAAAGATATTTAGAAAGAAGGAAAAAAAATGCCAGACAAAATTGGTGTCGTTCCATCAGAAGTGGAAAAAACAATAAACCAAGCAAATACAGATATTACTGACACAGTACAAGTACTACAAGATAGCTTTAATAATGTATTAACAGCATTAGCTGAAAACTGGGGAACAGTAGATGGAAAAGATTGGGTAACTAACACATTGGTACCTCATATTACATCAACTGTTGGTGAAATTTGTAAAACTCTAGTTAAAATCCCACAAGTAGTTCGTTCAACAGCTATAGAACAAGCAAAAGAAACTGGAAACTTTATTACAACACCATCAGTAGTAACTCCTAAAATGGGAGAATTAACTAATAACATGAAAGATAGTTTAGGTGATGGTGATTTAATTGGTATCTACAACTCATTACATGATGACGTTGATACAGCAATGACTACATTATTAAAAAATTGCAATGAAATTCTAGGAACTACAGCAACTAATATTAATACTAACTGTCAAAGAGCGTTCTTAAGTGATACAGAAGCTAATGCAGTTGCTGCTCAAGCACAAAAATATGTTACTGATGTTCAAACAAGTATAGCTGGAGTAATTACTGAAATGCAAACACAAATTAATACTAATACTGAAAGTTGTCAAACATTCGAACGTAGTATTCAAGCTGCTGGACTTCAATCAGGCGAAGGATCTGGAGGAAATTAGTATTTAAAAGAAAAAGATACATTTTAAAAAATGTTTTTTTCTTAAAAATAGGTGACGGTAAATCACCTATTTTTAAGAAAAAAAGGTGGTAAAATGTTAAAAATTGAACTAGATAAAATAAGAACAATTGCTCAAGGTTTAGAAAATGCCATTGATCAATATGAAAATAATGCAATGAACATATATTTAGAATTACAAAATGCTGAATTGGGATGGCAAGACGATAATTCTAAAAAATTTTTTAGTGATTTAAATAGAGAAAAGGCCTCATTAAATGAATTTATAAAAAAATTATCAAATGTTTCAAAAGTTTATGGTCAATTAGCTAATCATTTTAGTCGTGCTATTAGTGCTGTTCAAATTGATGAAAACTATCGTACAGCAATTATAAACAAATATAATAATGAAATAAATAATATTAGAAGTATCAAAAATTCAATTAATAATTTATCAACCTATTTTTGTACATATAGTGAACGAAATACAATTTATTCAGAAGCTAATCGTTTATCTTCATTAGCTGATAGCCTTAATGCATCAAAAAATAAAGTGATTGAAATGTTTGATGAAATGAAAAAAATTGAAGATGAAATACAGAATAACTTTACCCAAATAAGCATTAATTCATTTGATGAAATTGATGTTTCAAATTTGATTTAGAAAATGGTGAGAAAATGAGCAGATATGTATCAGATGATTTTAAAGGTGTTTTATCAGATAAATTAACACAATCTATAGATAAAATATCAAACTATGATAAATTACTAAAAGCAAATGAAAAAATAATAATAGAATATTTAGAACAACTTCAAAAAACTATTTTATTAAATGGAAGAATTATTAATAATAGAAAAACAGATGTTTATGAAACGATGGAACAATATCGTAGAAATTATAATAATTGTTCATTTTTATATAGTAGTTTAATTAGAAAATATAGATTAGCTAATAAAAATGCTAGTCAAGAAATTGCTAAAGAAAGGAAGGCTATCTAAGATGGACGATTATGAAAAAACACAATACAGAAATCTAATAAACAGACTATCCAGTATTGCCTCTAGCATTTCTAGAGAAGCAACAAATGTTAGTAACATAAAGAATACTATTAACCAAGGAATAAAAGTTAATAATAAAACATATGAAGCTGATCAAATTAATTCAATAGTTTCATCTTTGAATGCCAGTAAAAATAATATATATAGTTTATGTAGAACAATGACTAATAAAATAAACAATTAGATAGAAGGTAGAGCATGGCAGAAATAACATCTTACCAAACTAAAACACTTCAAAATGATAATGTTAAAGCAGATACAATAAAGAAAAATGATTTAGATAATTATCAATCTCAAAAAATAGTTAAATTCAAAAATGTCGTATCCAATCAAAAAGATGTAACAATTGATTTAAGACAATTTTTAGATGAATACAAATTTAGCGATAATATTACAAAGTCAAATGATATTGAAACATTATATGATGATAATAGCTTAAATTAACTGTTTTTTAAATATTACATAAATTAATCTAAAAATGTAATTATTACTTAGTATATGAAGAGAAGTATGATGAATAATTTTTTTATAAAGCCAGTGTTTTACATTGGTTTTTTTATTCTAAAATATTAATAAAAAAAGAATTAGTGTTTATTAATATGTACGAAAAATTATACAGTTAAACAAATATCATACCTACTTTTTCTATAAATTAAACAACAACTAATGATAAGTTTAAATAAAAATGATATAATAAAAAAAATAATACAATGTGAGGGCATTATATGGCAAATTTACCAAAATATAATTTTTTAAAAATAGAAAATACTAAAGTAGAAACACCTGAAATAACAATAAAATCAACAAAAAATTATAAAAATGAAAACGAATTAGATATTAATGATTCAATGCCAGAAAATATATCTATTTCTTTTGATAATGAAAATATAGAACCAAAAAAGAAATGGCATGAAAAAATTTGGGATGGAATTAAGAGCACAGGATCAACAATAGTCATTGGAACAACAACTGTTATGAGCGGAATTGCAGACATAGGAGAAGCAGCAGTAGATGGAGCAACATGGTTTGGAGGCAAAGTAGTCGAAGGAGGATCTTGGGTAGTTGGCGAAACAGCAGGAATATT
>CANQFI010000062.1 GCA_947598455.1 uncultured Bacilli bacterium
TCTGTATTTATTATATCTAGTATTGTCTTGTTTTTTTTCTTACTTTTTCCCATAATATCTATACAACCCTTTACTATAAGAAAATTATACCCCCCCCGGTCAATACTTGTCAATTGTCGATTGCACTTCAAAATATTAATTTTTTTGTTTCCTTGTAGAAAAAGGAAATGTAAAATTATTAAAACTGGTTGTGATAATAAAAATCTATCTACCAAATAAAAATTGAAAATAAGCATTTATTGATAAGTCTGTTACTACTTTAATAAAGGTTATTTAACTACTTCTAGAATGGATTTAATATATGCAGTTAAATATAAAAAAGAAAACATAATAAAAAGTATGACTACTCTAACAATAAAATTGATAGAATTGGTCATACCTACATTGACTATCTATCTTTTTTTACATAGCAATCCTAGAATCTACGTATGGCAACTAGATTTTCTTGGGTCTATAAAAACAGATAGTAAAAAATATTTCATTATTAATTCTTCCTAATTTGCAATTTCCTTTATTAGATATTATTAGGATCCAAAAAATTCAAAAAGGTTGGAGATTTTTTCGATAGATTAGAAGAAAAAATCGGAACTGAAAATTTTATTAGATTAATTCTAGCGATACTTACTGATCGAGGTTCGTGTTTTAATGATATTGAATGTATTTGTTTTTCTAAAATATTGATGAAGAAAGATGTAAAATCTTTTATTGTGATTCTTACGTAAAATAGTCTAAAATGTGAAATAATATTTATTTCACATTTTTATTTCGTTTTCATTGGTAACTTCAATAGGAGTTAAAGCTTTTAAGAATTCTTCTTCGATTGGACCACGAAAAGCACGAGCTAAGACCATAGCTTGGTTTATTTTTTCACCATCCATTACCGTAAAATCTAATTCTAAAGGTCCGGTTGGTAAGGAAGGAGTTTTTTCTTCAACAAACTCTCTTAGAAATTCTCTAATAGCTCGGCCATTACCTTCTCTAAATGGATGAATATTTAACAAATAAACATAGTATGCTGCTAAAAATGAGGCAAGTTCTGGCAAATAAAAAACTTTTTTTATTTCTTCATTCATCATTTTTAAATCTTCTTCAAGATATTCATCAATCATTTCGACTGCGGCAAAATAAGAATGATTTTTGGACATATATACTGTACGATACTCCCCTGCCCAATCATATAGATCAGAAAAGATATAACGATGAATATCACGTAAATGTTTTTTATCAAATGGCCCCTTAATAGGATGTTCATACAAGTCAACTAATTTTTCAAAAGAAATTTCAGCTTCTTTTTCTTTCAATTCTTCATAATCGGTAATACCTAATTTATTTTTTAAAGTATTTGTACCAGGATATAAATATTCTTCCCATAAACGAAGATATTCTTCAGAAAATTCACCTTTTGTTTCCAATATTACCACCTCTTTTTAAGACTAATTTAAGGGTTGATGGAGGTTTAAGATTATTTTTTTGACGATAACTAGCTAGATAATCTTGTTTAAGATAAATACGATCTATTTGTAAACTTGCTAGAACTTGAGCAATTGCTTTTTCTTTTTTCGTGTTTTCCATATCAACCATTCTCCAACTTCATTTTAGCACTCTAAAAATATTATAGCAATATGATTTTGACATAGAAAAAGATGTAATTTCTTACATCTTTTAATTTAATTGTTCAGCTAAATCTTTTTCAACAGATGCTTGATACTCTACTTCAGCAGCTTCCATTTTTATATCAGCGTCATCCATAAATTGTTCTTCTAAGAATTCGCTTGGTTCATCACTCATAAATTCTTTTTCAAGAATCATTTCAATATTACTGTATTGTTTAGCTCCAGTACCAGCTGGAATTAACTTACCAATAATAACGTTTTCTTTTAGACCACGTAATTCATCAGTTTTACCTTTAATTGCAGCATCAGTAAGAACTCTTGTAGTTTCTTGGAATGAAGCCGCAGATAACCAAGAATCTGTTTCTAATGATGATTTAGTAATACCAAGCATTACTGGACGACCAGTTGCTGGAACACCACCAGATAAAATAACTGGTTTATTTGCTTCATTGAAATCATGAAGTGATACTGACAATCCTTCAACAAGACCAGTATCTCCACCATCAACAATTTTCATTTTAGAAATCATTCGACGAACGATAACTTCAATATGTTTATCAGAAATATCAACACCTTGTGATTTATAAACTTTTTGAATTTCTTTTAGAATATAGCTTTCTGCTGTAATTGGGTCAGTAACAGCTAATAGTTCTTTAGGACTTACTGATCCTTCAGTTAATTGCTCACCTGCTACAACTTCTTGACCAATTTCAACACGAACTTTAGCATTATATAAAGTTGTATGTTCACGAGATTCAACATCGTTTTCAACAACAATTTTGTGTTTGCCGTTAATATTTTCAATACTAACTACTTTTCCAGCTATTTCAGAAATTGTAGCTTTAGCTTTAGGGTTACGAGCTTCGAATAATTCTTCAACACGTGGAAGACCTTGAGTGATATCGGCATCACCACCATGCGCAACACCTCCTGAATGGAATGTACGCATTGTAAGTTGTGTACCAGGTTCACCAATTGATTGAGCAGCCATAACACCGACAGCTTCACCAGTTTCAACAATATTACCAGTAGCTAAGTTACGGCCATAACATTTTTGACATACACCATATTGGCTCTTACATGTTAAAGCACTTCTTATTTCAACTTTTTTGATGCCAGCCTTAACAATTTTCTTAGCTATATTTTCATTAATTAATTCATTTTTATCAATAATTAGTTCTTTAGTTTCTGGATTGATAACTTTAGTAGCAGTAAATCTACCTACAATACGATCTTCTAAAGATTCAATTACTGTACCTACTTTTTCATCAATGAAGTCACTGACTTCAATACCAGAGATTGCACCACAATCTTCTTCTTTAACAATGATATCTTGAGCTACATCAACTAAACGACGAGTCATATATCCAGAGTCAGCAGTACGTAAGGCAGTATCGGCAGAACCTTTACGAGCACCATGGGTACTTAAGAAGAATTCAGATACGTTTAATCCTTCAATGAAGTTAGACTTAATTGGGATTTCAACTGGTTGACCATTTGGTTTAGCCATTAAACCACGCATACCAGCAAGTTGAGTAAAGTTTCCAGCGTTACCACGGGCTCCAGAATTCATCATCATGAAGATTGGGTTTTTATGGTCGCCATCAGAAATTTGTTTTAATTCTTCCTCAACATCATCTTTAGTATTATTCCATACTTGAATAACATTATTAAATCTTTCTTCTTCAGTTATTAAACCTCTTTGATATTGTTTATTAATTTTATCAACTTTAGCTTGACCTTCTTCAATTTTATCGTTTTTATCTTTAGCTTCAACGATATCAAAAGCTGAAACTGTGATACCAGCGATAGTTGAATATTTGAAGCCTAAATCTTTCATAGCATCTAGAACTGCTGATGTTTCAGTAGTTTTATAACGTTTAAAGATTTGAGCAATTATTTGTGATAAGTTTTTCTTTACAAACGGAGTAACTGGTTCCATCTTAGCAATTTCTTCTTTTATATTTGTACCCATTGGTAAGAAGAATTTGCTTGGAGTAATATTTTCAATATTTTCTTTACTTGCTTCATTAATATAAGGGAATGAATCAGGTAAGATTTCATTGAATATTAATTTACCAGCAGTAGTTACAAGATATTTGCTCTTTTGTTCATCAGTAAATAGTTTATATTTAAATGAACTAACAGGAACAGCAATTCTTGTATGAAGAGTTATTTCTCTTCTTTCATAAGCCATTATGGCTTCATTAGAATTTTTATATACTTTACCTTCGTTTTCTTCACCAGGTTCTTCAATAGATAGATAGTAATTACCTAATACCATATCCTGTGATGGTGTAACGATTGGTTTACCAGATTTTGGATCTAGGATGTTTTGAGCACCTAACATTAGAAGGCGAGCTTCAGCTTTAGCTTCTTCAGATAAAGGTACGTGAACAGCCATTTGATCACCATCGAAATCGGCATTGAATCCTGTACAAACTAATGGGTGTAAACGAATAGCTTTACCACCAACTAATTTTGGTTCGAAAGCTTGAATACCTAATCTGTGTAATGTAGGAGCACGGTTTAACATTACTGGATGTTCTGTAATGCAATCTTCTACTACATCCCATACACATTCATCACGACTTTCAATTAGTTTTTTAGCTCCTTTAATATTGTGAGCTAAACCTCTTTCAACTAGGCCATGAATAACGTGTGGTTTAAATAGCTCTAGAGCCATTTCTTTTGGAATACCACATTGATACATCTTTAAGTTTGGTCCAACACAGATAACTGAACGACCTGAGTAGTCAACACGTTTACCAAGTAAGTTTTGACGGAAACGACCTTGTTTACCTTTTAACATACTTGATAAAGATTTAAGTGGACGGTTACCAGCAGCAGTAATACTACGACCACGACGACCATTATCAAATAATGAGTCAACAGCTTCTTGTAACATACGTTTTTCGTTTTGAACGATAATTGTTGGAGCATTAAGCTCTAATAATTTTTTCAAACGATTATTTCTATTAATAATTCTTCTGTATAAATCATTTAAGTCAGAAGTAGCAAAACGACCACCATCTAATTGAATCATAGGTCTAATATCTGGAGGTATTACAGGAAGAGCTTCAAGAATCATCCATTCAGGTTTATTACCAGATTCTTCAAATGCTACTAAGCAATCTAAACGTTTTACTAAACGAATACGTTTTTGACCAGTAGTATTTTCTAATTCTTCTCTTAATTTAGCAACTTCTTCAGATACATTAACTTCTTTTAATAGTTCTTGAATGGCTTCAGCACCCATACCAACTTTGAATGTGTTACCATATTTTTCATAGTAAGCACGATATTCTTTGTCAGATAGAGTTTGTTTTTTCTCTAAAGGAGCTTGACCTGGATCAATTACTACATAACTTACAAAGTATAATACTTCTTCTAAGTCACGTGGAGACATATCTAGAACTAAGCCCATCTTAGATGGTACACCTTTAAAGAACCAAATATGTGAACATGGAGAAGCTAGTTCAATGTGTCCCATACGTTCACGTCTAACTTTTGAACTAGTAACTTCTACTCCACATCTATCACAAATAACATTTTTATATCTTAATCTCTTGTATTTACCACAAGAACATTCATAGTCTTTTGATGGACCAAAGATTTTTTCACAGAACAATCCATCACGTTCAGGTTTTAATGTACGATAATTAATTGTTTCTGGTTTTTTTACTTCGCCGTAAGACCAACTTCTAATTTTTTCAGGAGATGCAATTCCTATTTTGATACCTTTAAAGCTATTAGCATCTATCATAGATTTTCACCTTCCTCTTCTACTACTTCGTCTCCAGGATATTCGATGTCATCTAAACTTTCTTCAAATTCATCTTCATCTTCTTCTGGATTATATTCTTCTGTAGGTTCTTCTGGTTCTGGAATTTCGTCAAATTCCTTACCAATTTCATTTACAGTAACTGTTTCTTCTTCATCTTCATGTTCTAAGTCTTGAATATCTACTAGTTCATCATTTTGATTAATGATTTGAATATCTAAACCTAGAGCTTGGAATTCTTTTAATAATACACGGAAGCTTTCTGGAATACCGGCTTGACTAATTGTTTTACCTTTAACCATTGCTTCGTATATCTTAACACGGCCAACAACGTCATCTGATTTAACAGTTAAGATTTCTTGTAGAACATGGGCAGCACCATAAGCATATAGTGCCCAAACTTCCATTTCACCAAATCTTTGACCACCGAATTGAGCTTTACCACCAAGTGGTTGTTGAGTAACCATTGAGTATGGACCAGTTGAACGAGCATGTAATTTATCATCAACCATGTGGTGAAGTTTAATCATGTACATAACACCAACTGAAACTCTATTTTCGAATGGTTCACCAGTACGACCATTATATAATATAGTTTTACCATCTGGATCAATACCAGCATCTTTTAATTCAGCACTGATATCATCCATTGTAGCACCATCAAAGACTGGTGTTGCATAATGTAATCCTAATTTTTTACCAGCCATTCCTAAATGTAATTCTAGGATCTGACCAATGTTCATACGAGATGGAACACCTTGTGGATTTAAAACGATATCTACTGGAGTACCATCTGGTAAGTATGGCATATCCTCTTCTGGTAAGATAAGAGAGATAACACCTTTGTTACCATGACGGCCAGACATTTTATCACCGACTTGAATTTTTCTTTTTTGAATAATGTATACACGAACAACCTTAGAAACACCAGCAGGTAATTCATCAGAGTTTTCTTTTGTATATATTTTAACATCGTGAACAATTCCACCTGCTCCATGGTCTACTCTTAATGAAGTATCTCTTACTTCACGAGTTTTTTCACCAAAGATAGCATGTAATAATTTTTCTTCACTAGTTAATTCTTGAACACCTTTTGGTGTTACTTTACCAACTAAGATATCACCATCTTTAACTTCAGTACCAATTCTTACGATACCATTAGCATCAAGATTTTTACGAGCATCTTCACCAACATTTGGAATATCTCTAGTGATTTCTTCTGGACCTAATTTAGTATCACGACAATCAATGTCATAATGTTCAATATGTAGAGATGTATAAACATCTTCTTTGACTAATCTTTCATTTAAAACAACAGCATCTTCATAGTTATATCCATTACAAGTCATAAAGGCAATTAACATATTTTTACCTAAAGCTAATTCACCATTATCTGTTGATGGACCATCAGCGATAACTTCACCACGATGAACTTTATCACCTTTTTTAACTAATGGATGATGATTAATATTAGAAGCATCATTACTTCTTTCGAAGTTAGCTAAATAATATGTATCTTCACCACCCGCTGTTTTAACAAGAATTTTTTTGCCATCAGCGTATTCAACAACACCATCGGCTTTACAAACGATAGTTGAGCCTGAATCACGGGCTGCAATATATTCCATACCTGTTCCAACAATTGGAGCTTCTGTTGTTAGTAGAGGAACAGCTTGACGTTGCATGTTGGCACCCATTAAGGCACGAGTTGCGTCGTCATGTTCTAGGAATGGAATACAACTTGTTGTAATTGATACGATTTGGTTAGGAGCGACATCAACAAAGTTGACTTTTTCCTTTTCAATCATAACAGTATCACCATTTAAACGTGCGATAACTTTATCATCAACGATTTTATTGTCTTCATCTATATTTAAAGTAGCTTGAGAAATATAGTAATCAGCTTCTTCATCAGCTGTTAGATATACTATTTCATCAGTTAATTTTGTATCAACAACTTTACGATATGGAGTCATTATGAAACCATATTCATTAATTTTAGCATATGAAGCAAGTGAAGTGATAAGACCGATGTTTTGTCCTTCTGGTGATTCAATAGGACAAATACGACCATAGTGACTTGGGTTAACGTCACGAACTTCCATTCCTGCTCTTTCTCTTGAAAGACCACCTGGACCTAAGCAAGATAGACGACGCTTATCTGTTAATTCAGCAATTGGATTTATTTGATCCATGAATTTTGATAATTGTGAACTACCAAAGAATTCTTTTAAGCAGGCAGTAACAGGACGAATGTTAATTAAAGTTTTAGGAGTAACTGTTTCAATTTCTTGAGTAGTCATTCTTTCTCTAATAACTCTTTCCATACGAGACATACCTACACGGAATTGAGTTTGGATTAATTCACCAACTTGACGAACACGTCTATTTCCTAAATGGTCAATTTCATCATCATAACCAATACCATATTGTAAATTTAAGTAATATGATATTGAGGCATAAATATCAGAAATAGTTAAACGACGTGAATCAATAGTTTGATCATTACCGATAATTCTATGGATAATTGTTTCATCATCTTTATCATATACTTTGATTTCTTGAACTTTATTATATTCATCTAATTCTTCGTTTATAGTTACTTCATGTACACCATAACCAGCTTCAAATAGTGGACGAATGCTTTCAAGAATATCTTTTGTTATAATTGTTCCTTCTGGAACGATAACATTTTTACCATCTTTAATAGGTTCAGCAATTTTTTGATTTAGTAAACGTTCTAAGACATTTAGTTTCTTATTAAATTTGTAACGACCAACTTTTTGTAAGTCATAACGGAATTTATCAAAGAATCTTGTAATTAGTTGGTTCTTAGCTGAATCAAGAGTTGCTGGTTCCCCTGGTCTTAATTTTTCATAAATTTCAATTAAGGCTTCATCAGTATTTTTAGTACTATCTTTTTCTAATGTATTTAGTAAAAATTTTTCTTCACCAAAAACATTTAAGATATCTTCATTAGAAGATAAACCTAAAGCTCTTAAAAAAGCGGTAATTGTTACTTTACGAGTTCTATCAATACGAACATAGTAAATATCTCTTGCATCTAGTTCATATTCTAACCAAGTACCTTTGTTAGGTATTATTTCACCAGATATGATTTTACGTCCGTTTTTATCGATTTCTTTTTTATAGTAAACAGATGGACTTCTTACTAATTGAGAAACGATAACACGTTCAGCACCATTAATAATGAATGTACCAGCTTCAGTCATTAATGGTAAATCACCTAGGAATATTTCTTGTTCCTTTACTTCACCTGTTTCATGAATAAATACACGAGCTTGAACTTTTAATGGAGCTGCATAGTTAACCATACGCTCTTTAGCTTCTTTTACTGTGTATCTAGGTGATTCAAAATAATAATCACCTAGTTCAAGGGAAATATTACCAGTGAAACTTTCTACAGGAAATAAATCTTCAAATACTTCCTTAATTCCTTCATCTAGAAATCTTTGGTATGATTTCTTTTGAATTTCTAATAAGTCTGTTAATTCAAAGGTGTTTTTGATCCTAGAGAATGTTTTTCTTTCTCTGTGATCACCAAATTTTGCCATTTTTGCCATTTTTTGTTTCACCCCTATACCTAATTTTTTGTTTGTTTATAGACAAAAAACAATATGCCACCAATTTATAATTGTACGTGATGTAAAGTTTGTTGTCAATGTTTTTTGGCCTTTATAATATAAAAGCCCTTGCTTTTTTCGACTACTTCACATTTATAGTTTTCTTCTAAATGTTTCATAGTACTTTTTGCTCCTTGATCTTTTCTTATAACCATCCAGAGCTCACCACCCTCTTTAAGATAGTCTCTTGCTCCGTCTAAGATGCTGTAAACAATTTCTTTACCTGCTCTGATTGGGGGATTTGTTATAATTAAATCATATATATCAGTAACATTTTCATAAACGTTACTTTCTATCACTTGAACTAAGTTAGAAACACTGTTGGCTTCAGCATTCTTTTTAGCCAAATGTAGAGCTCTTCTATTAACATCGCACAAAGTTGCCTTTGTACCTAAAATTTTAGCCATAGATATTCCAAGTAAACCATATCCACAGCCGACATCTAATATATTTAAATTCTCATTATTATTTTTTTTATGTTCAAATAAAGTTTTTAACAATAAATTACTACCAAAATCAATTTTTTCTTTTGAAAAAACACCATTATCACTATAAAATATTAAAGTTTCTTCTTTATATTTATAAATAATGGTTCTAAGTTCACTTTTCAAATCAGGGTTATTAGTAAAATATTGTTCCAAAGAATCACCAGTTTCTTTTTCTTAAGACATAATATAATTAATTATATATTTATTAACTTAAAAAGTCAATAAAAGTAATATTTATTGTACTGATTTTTGACAATTTTGCAAGTATTA
>CANQFI010000063.1 GCA_947598455.1 uncultured Bacilli bacterium
GGATATATATCACCAAGTGGTATTAACCTTGTTTGCATTCCAGCATTTACTGATATAGAAATAGATGGTAAAGAAAAAACTGCTATCAAATTAATCATAGAAGCAAAATAGCTTCTTTTTATTTCTATAAATTATGTTATAATTATCATAGAATAAAAGGTGAACTTAAGATGATAGAAGAACTAAAAAAATTAATATATCCCATTCCTGAAAATGGATTAGATAAAAAAAATATTGAAAAATATTTATTTAAGTTATTACGTGAAAGTATTATAGCTAAAAAATACGAGGTAAAAATTGGTCCATACATTCTTAATTTTAATCCTCCAGAACTAAAAGTTCATTATGAAACAGAATTAACTAAAGTTGAATTATCTAATGTTGATACATATTATGAAACAAGTCGTCCCCTAGAAACTAAATATTATTGTATATCTAATGAAGATAAAGACACATATTTACCAACTCTTCCATACTATTTCGTTTCTGGTAATATTTTAAATATCGATGGGACGACAGAAGAACACTATGAAATAGAATTAATTACTGATAATCCCAATATAGTTATGAATGATTATTTAAATATCCCATCTAACTTTAAAATAATATCTAATAAAGAAACAAGTATTGTAATATATCATGAAATAAAAAAGAATGATAAAAGAACTAATCCACTAAGCTTTTTTTCAACATCTGTAAAAGCTGTTTACTATGATGAAGAAAAAGATCTATTTATAAAAAAAGATATGTATATTAATGAAACATATGCAAAATATTTACCGGAATTAACAAAGGAAAAAGAAATAGTTGCATTCATTTTTAATACTATGAAAAACTTTTATAATAAATATTATAAATAAAAAGTGTAAATACACTTTTTTTAAGTCTTAAAAAATAATATAATTATTGAGAAAGAAGGAATATTATGAGTTTTATAGATGAAATAAAAAAACGTGCTCAAAGTAATGTAAAAAAAATAATTTTACCAGAAACAATGGATTCAAGAGTTTTAAAAGCTGCTTCTATATGTCAAAAAGAACAAATAGCTAATATCGTTTTAATAGGTCAAGAAGATGAAATTTCTAATTTAGCTTCCAAAGATGCAATCGATTTATCTAATATTGAAATAATTAATCCTTATACTAGCAAATTAACTGAAAAACTAATAAATGATTTATATGAATTACGTAAAGAGAAGGGGATGACTATAGAAGAAGCCAAAAACCTATTATTAACTGATTATATGTATTATGCTTGTATGTTAATTCAAAATGATTTAGCTGATGGTGTTGTCTCAGGAGCATGTCATTCTACAGCAAATACTTTAAGACCAGCTCTTCAAATAATAAAAACTGAAAAAGATTGTCAATTAGTTTCGGCTTTCTTCTTAATGATTGTCCCTAATTGTGAATATGGTTATAATGGAACATTTATTTTTAGTGATGCTGGCTTAGAACAAAACCCAACTCCTGATCGTTTAGCTGCCATCGCTGCTTCTTCTGCCAAGTCATTTAAATTACTAACCGAACAAGATCCTGTAGTAGCCATGTTATCTCATTCTACTATGGGTAGTGCTAAGCATCCAGATGTTGATAAAGTAGTAGAAGCTGTTAATATTGCTAAAAAAGAATATCCTGAATATTTAATAGATGGTGAATTACAATTGGATGCGGCAATCGTACCTGAAGTAGCTCAAATGAAAGCTCCTAACTCTAAAGTAGCTGGCCATGCTAATGTCTTAATATTTCCTGATTTAGATGCCGGAAATATCGGTTATAAACTTGTTCAAAGACTAGCTAAAGCTGAAAGTTATGGTCCAATTACTCAAGGCATTAGAAAACCAGTTAATGATCTTTCAAGAGGTTGTTCTGTTGAAGATATAGTAGGGGTAGTTGCCATTACCTCAGTTCAATCTTCCAAATAAAAACGCTAGATAAAACTAGCGTTTTTTTAATATATTATATTAAAAGTGATAATAGTCATTATTATAGTTACAAATATAATAGCTATAATAACTGCCAAAATAGATATAGTACCTCTGTTTTCAGCATCACTAGGATTATATTTTAATTGTAACTTTTGAACTTCTTCTTTAACCTTATTTGGATCTTTAGATAATTCTGTTTCATTTTTCTGTACTTCAAATTCTTCTGCTTTTTCTATCGCTTCTTGTTGTTTATTATTAAGATCTTGTGTTTCATCTCTTTCATATTGTAAGCCATATACATAAGCTCTAAATCTATTTAATACATCCATTAACGCAGGTAGTAAATAAGCTTCATACAATACTAAATCACCTAAGTATCCATAGAACAAATCAACACTTTTTCTTTCATCTGCTGTTAAATCAAGTTCAGAATTAAGTAGATGATAAAATTCTTCCTCTGAAATCAATCGTTCAACAATTTCTTCTTCTTTTTTTTGAGTTATTTGTTCATCAGAATAATCATCAACACTAGTAGAAGTCGTTTCACTGCTATTATCAGTTGTAATTTCATCACCACTAACATTTTGATGATGACTCTCAGTTACTAAATCGCCAAATTCATTTTTGTTAAAAGTGACAACTTTATGTTCTTGAACATCACGATCATCAGCAACAACCGCTATATCATTTTTTTCATTTCCATAAACTTTAATAGATTTATCAGAACGATATGGATCATTGACTCTATTCATCTTATTAGCAAAATCTTCTGACACTTCATCTGATTCTGCTAAATTACTAGCATTATCTAATCTGACTGTATAAAGTTTTCTATTAATAGCCTCTATTAATTCATCAGGTGTAACCTCGCCATTACTACGAATTTTTTCCTCTTCATAAATAGAAAAAATATCTACCTTACGATCATTTACAAAAAGATGATCATCACCATTACTATCTACAATATTGAAATACTCAGTTGTCACAACTCCATCATTTTTTTTAATGATACTAATATTTTGCATTAAAGGATTTTCTTGCTTTATAGCTTCAAGCTTTTTATCATTATTATTTTCATTTTTATCAACATCTTTATTTAATGACTTTAAAAATGTTGCATGTAATCTTATTATTTTAAAAATATCTTCTGAAGATAAACCATTTAATGAACTAGCAAAAGCTGTTTCACCACCTAATAAATCATTGATATTAAATTCACTTATATCTACAATTTGACCGCTATATACCAAAAATTTTCCGTCAATTGATAAATCTTTAAAACTATCTGGATACTGTTCATATAAATTAGCTAATGTATTTCTATTTACTTCAAGTATTTCCATATTATCACCTTACAATAATATTACCAAATTATTTGTTTGTTTTCAAATAATAATTAATGTTGTATAATAGTTAACGTGATGATTATGAAAAGGGAATTAAATGAACAATTTGTCATAGATTTATCAAAAAAGAAAAATGAACCTGAATGGATGTTAGAATTTCGTCTAAAATCATATGCTAAATTTAAAGAATTAGATAATCCTAAATTTGGTCCCAAGATTGAATTAGATTTTGATAATATTACTTATTATAAAGGTACAGAAGAAAAATTAACTAATGATTGGCAAAGAGTTAATTGTAGTATTCGTAATAGTTTTAATGAACTAGGAGTTATTGATGCCGAGAAAAAATATCTAGGTGGTGTTACTAATCAATTTGAAAGTGAAGTAGTTTATCATAATCAGTCTCTTAAAGATGAAGGTATTATTTTTACTTCTACTGATGATGCCCTACAAAAATATCCCGAACTATTTAAAGAATATTTTAATCATTTAGTTAATTATTCAGAAAATAAGTATACAGCCTTAAATGGTGCTGTTTGGTCAGGGGGTTCCTTTATTTATATTCCTAAAGGTGTTAAAGTAGATCGCCCTTTACAAAGTTATTTCCGTATTGAAACTGAAAGTTTAGGTCAATTTGAAAGAACAATTATTATTGTTGATGAAGGGGCTGATTTAAATTATATCGAAGGATGTACTGCTAAGGAATATAGTGTTACATCTTTACATGCTGGTGTTGTTGAAATATTTATTAAAAAAAATGCTCATTGTCGTTATTCAACAATTCAAAATTGGTCTACTGATGTTTATAATTTAGTTACTAAACGTGCCATCGTTGATGCTTATGGTACAATGGAGTGGGTTGATGGTAACATTGGTAGTAAAGTAACAATGAAATATCCGTCTTGTATCTTAAAAGGCGAGGGTGCCACCGGTAATTCTATATCTATCGCTTATGCCAAAGAAGGTCAAGCTTTAGATGCCGGAGCCAAAATGATTCATTTAGCTCCAAATACTAGAAGTAATATTGTTAGTAAATCAATTGCTTCAAATGGTGGTGTAAGTAATTATCGTGGTCTTACTAAAATATCTAAAAATGCTTATAATAGTTATGCTACTATCAAATGTGATACAATTATTTTAGATGATATATCTAAAAGTGATACCTTCCCAACTAATATTGTAGGTAATAACTCTAGCTCTTTAGAACATGAAGCTACCATATCTAAAGTTAGTGCTGAAAAAATGTTTTATTTAACTAGTAAAGGTCTAAGTGAAAATAGTGCTAAAGAACTACTTATTATGGGTTTCATAAGTGATTTTAAAAAAGAATTGCCTATGGAATATGCCGTTGAATTAAATCGTTTACTAAAAGAATAAAAAATATTAAAAAAAATTGAAAATATATCTAAAATTATTTTGTTAAATAAATATATCAACTAAAAAAGATGTTTACTCTAACCAAAACATCTTTTTTTATTCTTATTTAATTTTAAAATTATAAAGTAGTGATTTGAATAAAATTTTAAAACTTGTTAGTATTCGTCCTTGAAAGGAGGAATAATATGTTAAACCAAGTTGTCTTAGTTGGCAGACTAACTAGTGATGTAGAAGTGACTACTACAGAAGATGGCCGCAAAGTTAGCAATTTAACTTTGGCCGTCCAAAGAACTTTTAAAAATAGTGATGGAATTTATGAAGCCGATTTCATTAGATGTACTTTATGGAACGCCGTTGCCGCAAGTACAAGTGAATATTGTCATAAAGGAGATATCGTTGGTATCAAAGGACGTCTTCAAGTGACTAATTATGAAGATAAAGATGGAAACAAAAAGACTTCAACTGAAGTCATTGCCGAAAAAGTTACATTCTTATCAAGTAAAAAAGAAGATGATGATAAGAAATAATTACTAATTTGTCATAAAAGTTAATTCATCTAATTTATAAGCTGGATTAACTTTTTTTAATATTTCAATTCTATCATCTTCATAAGTCTTTTTTCTATTTTGATGTTTTTTCTCAATTTCATCTTGTAATAATATAAAGTGTTTTAAAATTCTATTTCTAACATTTTCTTCTTGAGGAATACCAATCATACCAAAAGTAAGACCAACTATTGCTGTTACATCAGCAAATCGATCAATATAGTTTTCACTATCGATAATTGAATTATTATAAGCATCTTCATATACATCAGCGAAAATAAGTCCAATCATATATATTTTGTAAATGTTCTTACTATTATGATCAATTCCTATTTGATCAAGTTCACCTAAGGGATCAAAATTATCTGTAAAATAATTCCAAGTATAATTTAATGCTGTTACATCATCGCATCCATTACTAATATAATAATTATATAAGTTACATATAACATTTCTAAGTAAATCATTTAGAAAAATAAAACTTTGTACCTCACTATTTTTTTCAAAATTAATTAAAGTACCTTCATCATTATTATCATAGATCTCTTTTCTTTTTTCTTCACATCTTTCTTTATCTATTAAAGATAAATAATAAGTTTTAATTAAATCCATGCCAAATTCATAATTTTCTTTAAATAATGTGGTGATTTCTTCTAACTTAGTACTTTTTAAATATCTAATAACTGAGTTATTAGTCTCGTATTTATATACATAAAATTTACTCAATAAAACATTCATAAATATATCAATATCATATTCATGTGGTAAACCATTTTCTATAATATAACAATATATTGGATCAATTACTTCATCACATAATACTTCTTCAAAATGTTCATTTAAATATTCGTCATCACTTATTTCATAACCATTTTCATCCAAAAATAAAGCATCAAAATCATCTTGCATAACCCCTTGACATTCTAAATAATTTTCATACATATCAAATAATATATCAAATAAAAACTTCTCTATAACCATAAAATCCCCTCTAAAACATTTAAAATTTATTATATAAAAAAATATCTATAAAATAAAGTAAAACATATACTTAAATAGGTGATAAATTTGAAAAAATATTTTAAATACCTTGGTTTATTTGGATTATGTCTACTTAGTTTTTATTATACTAATCAAGCAGCTTTATTTGTAAAAAATAAAAATCCTATATTACAAAGTATTAATGAAGTAAAAGAAGAAAAATATATATCATCTATTGATAGTACATTTGTAGATGATATTTATATCATACCAGGAGTAAGTGGTAAAGAAGTTAATGTTAACAAATCTTTTTTTAGTATGCAAAAAACAAAAGAATATAGCGATGATTTATTAGTATATAACACTATCAAACCAACTATTAGCTTAGAAGACAATAAAGATAAGATAATAATTAGAGGTAACGATAATAAAAAAAGTGTTTCTTTAATATTTGAAGAAGAAAGTGAACTAACCAAATATTTATTATCTAATAATTATAAAGTTAATTTACTTATTAATAAAGAAGAATATAATTTATCATATGAATTAATTAATAATTCTAATAATGAAAATATATATCATAATATTGATAAATATCTAAATAAGAAAAAAATAAATAAAAATCTTTGTTACGTTAAAAATAATATTTCTAAGTTATGCAAAGATAAATATTTATTTAAAGAATCATTAATAATTAATCATTCTAATATCAGTTTAAATAAAAATAAAATAAAGAGTGGGGAGATAATATTAGTTCAAAGGTCTCTTACTATAAGTGAATTAGAAATTTTAATAAATCAAATTAAATATCAAGACTTAAATATTATCTATTTATCAGAACTAATTAAAGAATAGTAAACTATTTACTAAAATATCTAAACAAGATTGCAAGTTTTTCATATTTTTGTTATAATTACTTAGTCGCAAGCCTTTTATTAAAAAAATATAATAGAAAAGAGTTGTTTATAATGTGTAATATTAAAATATTTAGTTTGGGTGGACTAGATGAAATGGGCAAAAACTGTTATATCGTTGATATTAATAATGATTTATATGTTTTTGATTGTGGAATTAAATATGCCAATGAAAATTTATATGGTATAGATTATATAATTCCTGATTTTGATTATTTAATAAAAAATCAACATCGTATTAAAGGGCTATTTTTGACTCATGGTCACTATGAAAATATGGGTGCAACTAAAGATTTATTAAAGGAACTACCAAATATCAAAGTATATGCCACGAGGTTTACTAAATTTATCTTAACTAATGATGGTGTTGATGAAAAAAAGATAATTGAAATTAAACCTCATAAAAAAATAAATTTTGGACCAGTTAGTATTTTTCCAATTAGTGTAAATCATTCTGCTCCTGATTCTGTTATGTATGTTATTAACACAAAAGATGGTGCTATTGTTTATACTGGCGACTTTATTGTCGATCCAAAAATGATGGATAAATATTCTATGGATTTAGGTAAAATAGCTTATATTGGTAAACAAGGTGTTTTAGCTTTAATGTGTGAATCAGTTTTTTCTGAACGTATTGGTCACACATCACCATCTCATCGTTTAACAAGTTTCTTTAAAGATGCAATTAAACATCATGAAAATAGAATGATTTTTGCAGTTTTACCAACTCATATTTATACTATTCAAGAAATATTTGATGCAGCAGCTAATACTCATCGTAAAATAATTATTATGGGTAAAAATCTGCAAAATATTATTAATTTTTCTAAAAAAGAAGGTTATTTAAAATTTCAAGATAATATCTTAGGAGATTTATCTAATATTGATGAAAAAGATTCTATTCTTTTAGTTCAAGATAATAAAGAAAATCCATATGCTTCCATAAGCAAAATAATTAATGGCTATGATAAATTCATCAAACTAAAGAAAACTGATACTGTTGTTTTTGCTGAACCAAATTATGATAGTAGCGAAAAAACCTTAGTTAAAGTTCAAAATGACTTAGCAACAAACGGCTGCGATATTGTAACTATTCCTAAAGAGAAAACAATTTTACATCACGCTTCGTCAGAGGACTTAATGATTATGATTGATTTATTAAAACCTAAATACTATATTCCTGTTAAAGGTGAATATCGTTACATGGTCAATAACGCTAATATTGCATCAGCACTTAATATACCTAAAGAAAATATAATTTTAAAACAAAATGGTGATGTTATCGAATTTGTTGATGGTAAATTAAATTTGGAAAATTTTGATCATATCAAAGTAAATGATATTTTAATCGATGGAAACAGCACTGAAGATGTTGGTGAATTAGTTATTAAAGATCGTGAAATGTTAAGTGAAAATGGTATAGTTTTAATTAGCGCTACAATAAGTAAAAAAGAAAAGGTCTTATTAGTAGGACCAGAAGTTACAACAAGAGGATTTATTTATGTTAAAGACTCTGGTGAAATGATTGACGAAATTAAAAGAATATCTCTTAATATAATTGAACGTAATATTTCTGATAATTATGTCGATTATAATAAAATAAAAAATGAAATAAGAGAAGAACTCGGCAAATATTTATACCATGAAACAGAATGTAAACCAATGATTATAGCAGTTGTTCAAGAAGTTTAAATTTACTTCTTTGCATAAAAATTACCAAAAAGGTCATAATACTAATGGTGATTAATATGATTGAAGATACAAAAATGTTAAACTTTATTTATAAAAATGCTGAAATGGGTCTTATTGGTATTGCTAATATTAAAAATGATATTAAAAATAAAAAATTCATGAAAGTTATCAAAGAACAAGAAAATGATTATTTGGCAATATGTAATGAAACTTTAGAATTATTAAATAAAACTAACGAAAAAGTTGAACCAATCACTCCTATGGTTTCTTTAATGACTATGATCGATGCTAAAATGAAAACAATGCAAGATAGTAGTACTAGTAATATTGCCAAAATGATGATGACTGGTAGTAATAAAGGTATTATTGAAATTCAAGAAAAAATAAATAATTACGATGGTCACAATAAAAAAGTAATCTCTTTAGCCAAAAAATTACTTGATATTGAGAAAAGAAATTTAGATAATTTAAAAAAATACTTATGAAAAATTTATATTTTCAATTAAATTGTACATATTTTATATAAGAAAGTAAAATATATAAAAAAGTGAGTAATTTTGTAAAACTAAGCAATTTATATTGCTTTTTTTTTGCAATATAAAAAACACTTTTTAAAGTGCTTTTTCATCTTTTATTATTTCATAAACTTCATCAATTGTTTTTTCACACTTTGGTTTAACTAAATAATCTGGCATTAAATGTAAATGAAAATGTTTAACGGCCTGACTATCTCCATAATTAACAACAAATGTCAATGCTTTGGCATCTAATTTATTTATTAATTTAGGTGCCATCTCTTTTGCGACATTATTAATATGGTTAAGTAATTCATTATCTAATTCAGTATAATCAGTAACATGCTTTTTAGGAATTACTAGCACATGTCCATCAGTTTGTGGATTAGCATCCATTATTACTATTACTTTATCATCTTCAAATACTTT
>CANQFI010000064.1 GCA_947598455.1 uncultured Bacilli bacterium
ATCGAACTTAAGGTAGACTAAGGAGGATTTTAAATGGCAAAACAAGTATGGACAGCTACTGGACGTAGAAAACGTTCTGTTGCTCAAGTAAGAATGACAGCTGGAAAAGGAAATATAACTGTTAATGGTGTTGATGTTAATGAATATATGCCTTTTGCAGTATTAGTAATGGATTTAAAACAACCATTAGTTGCTACAAATAATGAGGATAAATTCGATATTGATGTTACTGTTAAAGGCGGAGGTTTTTCAGGACAAACTGGTGCTATTAGATTAGGTATTACTCGTGCTTTATTAGCCTTTGATGCAGATGCTGATCAAACAAGAGAAGATGCTTATAGAAAAGTTTTAAAAACTGCTGGATTTGTTACTAGAGATCCAAGAAGTAAAGAACGTAAAAAACCAGGTCTTAAAAAAGCTCGTCGTGCTCCACAATTTTCAAAACGTTAAAATTTATATCAAATGTTTCAAAAAGCTCATTTTGGAGCTTTTTTTCTTGGCCAAAATATAATTTAAAAGAATAGAATTATATTTATTATTTATAATATTCCACATTTGTTTTGTGGAATATTATATTAAAATATTTGCTTTCTTTGTTGCGAAGTTAGACTATTTTTTTTATAATAATATAGAATAGAAGGGTGTAGTAATGGCAGAAGAGATAGCAAAACTTGAAAAAGAGAAAAAAAGTAATTTTTTTAAATATATATTATTATTTGTTTTATTTTTAGCTGTGGGGATAGTAATTGGTGTTTATGGTGCTATGAGGTATATGGCAAAAAAAGATAATAATGAGCCAATGAATAATGTTCCTGAAATTAAAGATATTACAAATGATTCAGTATATCAAAATACTATTAATAGTCTTTATAGTATAGTAAATAATAATTCTATATTTTATAGTAGTAAGGGTGTGGATATAGGTTCGATTGATAATAGTAATAAGTTATCTTTAATATATCAGTATATACTTTCTAATAATGAATATACTAAAGAAACTTTAAACAAAATAGATGCAAATTATTGTGATTATAATTTTATTTTAGATTCTTCGGGAGATGCAAATATTCCTTCTTTAGTATGCACTGTGTATAAATTTAAAAAAGAAGATGTTACTTCTTTAGGAAAAAAATTATTTAATGATTCTACAATTATTGTTGATGGTAATTTTAATCCATCTTCGACTGAATTATGTGTTTCTGTAGATGATAGCTATATTTGTGGTAATATAGCAACTGCTCAAAGTGGTACATTAGAAATTAAGTTTAATATTCAAAAAGTTACAATGAATACTGATGGTACAATAGAAATTTATGATAAGGGTTATTTAAATGATAAAAGAGAAGGTGTAGATAATCCTAATGATCAGTATGATAATTATTATTTACATTCTTCTGATAGTACAGAATATTATTATGAATTAAAAAGTGCAGATAATTTAACATTTAAACATACTTTTAAAACGGATGATAATGCTAATTATTATTACGTAAGTACTGAAGTTTTTAAGGAATAATAGGTAAAGAGAATTTTATTGTTATTCTCTTTTTTTTATGTTATATTATTTGCGAGTGTGATCTTTTATGAATAAAATGGGTGGAAATACTAATAGTAAAAAAAAGAGATATTATAAATCTAGATCTAATTCTAATAATAGAAAATATACTTATTCAAATAATAGAAAAAGAAAAAGCGTTAATAAAAAAAATAATTCAATAATAAAAGATTTTAGTTCTGAACAAATTGTTTTACCAAAACAAAAAGATAATGAAATAAAAGAAAAACTTGAGACAGATAATATTGGTGAATTAAATAATAAGGAAATTGTAGATAAAACTAAAGAAAAAGATATTGATAATATTGGTGCTAAAATAGTAAATGTAGAAATAATAGATCAACAAGGCAATGTTGGTAATCAAATAGAAAATAAAAAAAAATATGATGCTTTTATAGTTTTTATATTATTAGTGATTATTTTAATTGGAATAATAATTATTCTTAAAATGTCTGGAAAAGAAAGTTTACTTATTACAAATAAAGTAAGTGTAGTACAAATTGAAGTTGTTAATTATAATAAAGATAGTAATATTGTTGAGTTAGTTATAACACCAAATAAAAATGAAGAATATTGTGCTTTAGGTGATAATAAAAAGTCATTAAGTTATACGAAGTTAGTGGATAATAAATGTCATATTGAAACAACAATGGATAATCATATTATTTATTTTAAAGATAATAATAATATGGTTAGTGATGCTATTAAAATTGATAATTATGTAGTTGATTATGGCATTAAAGATGAAAATTATCTTGCGGTTGGTTCTACAATGGATATTGTATCTAATATGGTTGTAGTAGGGAAACCAAAGATTAAAATTGAAGTTAATAATGATATATTAGAATTTGATAATAATAAAGTTGTTGGGATTAATAATGGTACTTCAAAAGTTCAATATGTTGTAAATGGTATAGTAGCAAAAGAAGTTAATATTATAGTTACAAATTTAATTGCTAGTATGCCTAAAGAGTTTGATACTAGTAAGCCTTATTTAACTTGTAAGGTTTATACACAAGATGAGGCTGCTATGTTAGATAAAATATTAGAAAGTCGTATAGCAGATGCTGGTTATGGAACAAGAGCTGGAGCAGTTGCTGCAGCAAGATTTTTAACTTTAGAATTTCCTTATAAAATATCTTATTTTTGGGAGAATGGACGACTTAGTGGAACAGGTACCCATATTGTTGATGGAGAAGGAAGATATTATCATAAAGGTTTATATTTGGATGAATCAAAAGTTGCTGGATTAAAGGAAGGTGCTAAATTAACTGGACCTGCTATCTGGGGATGTGATTTAAAAAATTATGAAACAGATCCACCATATTTTGTATCAGGAAGAAAGTATCCAAATGGTCTTGATTGTTCTGGTTTTGTTTCATGGTCTTTATATAATGGTGGTTTAGATGTTGGAGATATTGGTGCTGGAGATTTACCTTCAGATGGACAACTTACAGATGTGGGAGATTTTAGAGTTTTAACTGATGAATTAATTGCTTCAGGAAAAATTAAAGTAGGAGATTTATTTAATATATTTGGACATATTTCGATATTAGTGGGAGAAGATGAAGAGAATTACTATATTGCTGAATCTTTAAATACTTATCGTGGAGTTGTATTAAGAAAATATGCTAAAACAAAAGTAGGTAATTATTTTACTCATGTTGTATTAATGGAAGGTGTATATAAAGGAGACGGTAATTTAACTAATTTATGGTATTAAGGAGATATTTTGAGTATCTCTTTTTTTAACTATGTACGATTATTCGACAGTTGTATTTTTTGTTTTATTGATTTACTTTAAAAATTGTGATAAAAATTATATTAGAATAATTAAGAGTGAGGTTTAAAAAGAGGCGTATTATTCGTGAAAAAGATTTTATTTTTTTTATTACTTTTATTTATAGTATTGTTAAAAATTGATTTTGTGTCTGCTAAAGAAATTACTGTGGATGATGTTGTTTCTTATATGAATGCAAATAGTATTTTAAATGATCAAGAGTATGAAAGATTGTTTGGAAATATGTTTAATGGCAATGATGAATATAATATTACTAAATTTTCTTATACTGTGGCTAGAGAGAATGATACATTAAAAGTAAAGGTTAATTTAGAGAATCAAAAAGTAAAAGAAAATGAACAATCATCTGAAAGTCAAACTCTTGATAAAACTGGAGAGCAATCAGAAACAATTGAAAAAGAATTTAATTTAACAATAAAAGATAATTCATTAATTAGTTATACTGGTAGTGAATTTAAAGTTGATTCTTTAGAATCAAGAATTTTGACTTTTATTTTTAATCAACTTATTTATTCAGTTGGTGGTGCTAGAGGCTATAATAAAGATTTTATTGTAGAATGGATGAATCAGATAGATTTAAATAAGTCTACTATTAAGGAAGGTGTAGATTGTTCTTTTGAACCAGTTTTTTATACTATTAAAAAGGATGGTACTGATTTTGAATATGAATTTAGCATGATAAAACAATTTACTATTGATATAAACACTATAACTGATAAAATTCCTGAAATAATAAAGGCTGAAATAAATGAGGTTCAAACTAGTTTTACTAATATTTCATTTAAAGTTTATGTTAAAAATCATACTGATGAAATGTGTAATGTATATCGTCGTACTGATGATAATCCTAAATTAACAAAAATTGGTCAGGTTAAATGTGACAATGAATCTTTTGTTGACAAAAATGTTGAAGTTGGTAAAAAGTATTATTATCAAGCTTCTGTAGTTGGGGTTATTATGTGTTCTGATGAAGTTGCAGCTCAGTTAGAAACTTTACCTTTGACTGGTTCTTTTATTTCAATTGGTAGTATTGTAGTTCTAATTTGTATTGATTTATTTATATGGAAAAAATATAAAAAATTCAATAAAGTTAAGAAAGTGTAATGGATGGTGGAGTTATGAATAATAAGAAAATAGTTAAATTGTTACCTTTTTTATTAGTTTTACCAGCTATATTTATTGTTATTTTTAACTATAATTTTAGTAAAGATTTTAATAATGTTGTTAATAGGTCATTACTTAAGCAAGGAAATAAAGTTGAAGATGAGGATGTAAAACCTTATACTTATGAAGAAGTACAAATGTTAGCTGTAAGTTTGAGAGTTAAAGAAGATTATGATGAAACATATAAAATGATTCCACTGACATGTAGTGTTAATATTAATAGAGCGGTTAGGTTAATTTATATGGATGGTAAAGAACAATTAGGGTATAAGTATATATATTATCGAAAACCTGTTGGTTCTTTATTGGAACCTTCTAAACAAGGATATAGTTTTGTTAAGTGGACAAATGAAGATGGTGAAGTAGTAGATGAAGATACTGTTCTTGCTTCTGAAGTTGATTACTATGTATATGCTAATTGGGAAAATACTCCACCAACTGTACCGCAATTTACGATTTTATATAAGAATGCACCAGGTAAAACAGAAGGAATGTTACAAAGAGATGATGGATCTACAGAAGTTATTACAGTAACTATCAATTCAACAGATAAAGAAGAAAATTATCCAACGAAGTTTGATCTTGTATGTACTGGCGGTGGTTTATGTAAGGATGATAACATTACTATAAGTGGTCCAGAAATAAAAGATGGTCAAGCTGTATTTACAATTACTGCTAAAAAAATGGGAGTTGGCTTATTGAAAGCAATAGTTAGTGATACACCGGGTCTTGATAATCAAAATAGTGCAATTATTTATGTTTATGGCCCTGATGGTCAAATATCTTCAGAAGCTAAATATACTCAATATGAATTTAAGAGTAATTGGATTGGAGAATTGGAAGGCTGCTATATATCAGAATTTGAAATGACAGTACAATTTGGATCTGGTCATAATAATAGTAGTAATAATGATAGTATGAAAGTAACTGGTAAGACTAAATCGGGTAATGAAGTTGTCCTTTTTGAGTGGTCTGGTAATATGGAAGGAACACTTCATAAGAGTACACTTGAAAAAATAACAGAACATAATAAGAATAATCCAACTGATCCGATTGTTGATATTCAGTTCTATACTTATTCACCACATGAAGGGTGTACACCAGATGCAAAAATTCATTATTCGGTAAAATATACATTTGATAAAAATTTACTAGATGAATAAAAAGGAGATATTTTTGTGATATCTCTTTTTTATTTTGAATAAGTATTAGTATGAAAAAAAATATTTTGTGGTTGTTTATATGTTTAATGTTATTAACAACTAGTTTAGTTTATGGTAAAGATATTAATAATAAATTAGTAGGAAAGGTTATAATTTTAGATATTGGGCATGGTGGTAAAGATAAGGGAACTTCTGTAGATGGGATACTTGAAAGTGATATTAATTTAAAGATAGGAATGAAACTTAGAGATGAATTAGTTAAACAGGGTGTTGATGTTATAATGACTAGAGATGGTGATTATGATTTAAGTAGTCCTAATGTAAATAGAAGGAAAAAGAGTGATTTTGATAATAGAATTGATCTAATAAATAATAGTAATGCTGATTTATATTTAAGTATTCATATGAATTATTTGAGCAATAGTAAATATTATGGAGCACAAGTTTTCTATATAAAAGGGAATGAAGTATTAGCTAAAGATATGCAGCAAGTATTTAAAGAAGAATTAAAAAGTCCTAGAGAAGAAAAAGAAATATCAAGTGATATTTATATGTATAAGAAATTAAGTATTCCGGGTATTTTAATAGAATGTGGATTTTTATCTAATGATAGTGAAAGAATGTTACTTATATCAAGTGAATATCAAGATAAAATAGTTAAATCAATTATTAATGGACTTTTAAAATACTATTAAAAATGAAGCTTTTAGTTTCTTTCAAAGTAATTCATTTTAATATTATGTTCAATGTCTAATCCTGTTGAATAATCAATATTAGGAATTAAATTTTTTAAGCTTTTTATATTTCTTTCGTTTTCAAATAAGTAATTGTTTATATTATTAATAATTTTTATTGCTTTCTTTTTAGCTTGATTAACTAAATCATCAAAAGAATAGGTATATGTTTGATTTTGAATACTAGGGTGATTCCATGTATAATGTTCTTCATTTAATAAAGACATATCTGGATGTTTACGATATGTACTGTAAGCTGATAAATTACCAAATGATTTATTGGTTATAAAGTCAATAAATGTGTAAATTAATTTTTTTAAACCAAAGAAGTCATTAATAAAAAGAGCATTGATTATTTTAGTATGTTTGATACTTGTATAGTAATATTTACCAATGTTTTCTTCATTATAAGTTATTTTATATACTTTATTGATTAAATTAATCAATTCTTGAGTAAAAAGAGGTTTTTTGATAATATCTCTATTTATATTACAATGATTATATTTTTTATGAAATGATCTTTCATAAAATATGGCATCGATGTCTTTTTCCATACGATTATGTTCTCCTCTAAATATTTTGGTTTTTTTGTCATTTTTACGATATACTCCAGTTTTATAGAAAATAAAGGGATGGCAGGTTGAATCAAGAATATAATGGGTTATTGTTCCATATAGATAAGCTACACATTGTTCATTATTTTCTAAATGGTTATTTTTTATTTCTTTAATAATATTTAAAATGTAATCTTGAGTATTGTTATGGTGAGCATAATGACCGAGATTTTTAATTCTTTTAGTATTTTTTAAATCAAATGTGTAATAAAATAAATAATCGTGACTTTGAGCAAAAGTTGTATAAATAAGTTTTTCATTACTAAAATGTTTTTTGATATTGTTATTTAAACTATTAAAAACATCACAAGCAAATAAATGATGTGTTGTAATTGATGGCATAATTTCACCTACTTTTCACAATATTATAACACAATGTACACACAAAAAATATATGATTTAAATAGCTTTTCAAATGTGGTATAATAGTTTCGAATAATAAGGTGATGCTTGTGATAAAGACGTTTAAAACTATTGATGAACAAATTGAAATTTTGAAAAGTAAGGGTCTAGTTATAGATGATATAAATTATGCAAAAGAGGTGTTACTTAGAGAGAATTATTTCTTTGTTAGTGGGTATAGACATTTATTTTTAAAATCACCCAAAGATAGAATGTTTTTACCAGGATCAAACTTTAAAGAATTGTATGCGATGTTTAATTTTGACAGACAGATAAGAAATATATTTTTTAAAAATTTGCTTATTGTAGAAAACAATGCAAAAAGTATTTTTTCTTATCAATTATCTAAAAAATATGGTATAAAAGAAAAAGATTATTTAAATCCATCAAATTTTGATAGGTCAAATGATAAGATAAGACAAGTTAATGATTTACTTAAAAAAATAAAACGACAAATAAGAGTAAATGGAGGACAACATTCTGCAACAATGCATTATATAAGTAATTATGGATATGTTCCTTTTTGGGTAGTTGTTAAGGTTTTATCATTTGGTTTGATATCAGAATTGTTTACAATAATGAAAAAAGAAGACCAAAATGATATTGCAGAGGTTTATAATATATCTGTAGATGATTTAATTGTTTATTTACCAATTTTGGCTAATTTTAGAAATTTATGTGCACATGAAGATATTATGTATGATCATAAAACACAAAGAATGATTGATGATACTAAATATCATGCTTTTTTGGATATTAATAAAATGGATGGAGAGTACATTTATGGAAAAGATGATTTGTTTGCTTTAGTTATTATATTAAAGCAATTGTTAAGACCGGAGGATTTTACTTTATTAATAAATGAATTATCTTATGAATTGGATATATTAGATGGTAGATTAAAAACAATTAGTTTAGATAAAGTTTTAGATGCAATGGGTTTTCCTACTACATTTAGAGAGATTGCGAGGTTAGATTAATATGGAGAATAATGAACTAAAATATGATGAATCCACTATAGTTAAAAATACTGAGTCTAAAAAAAATAACGGAATAGGTGCAGGTAAAGTTATTGCTTTAATAATTTTTACAGCTATTATTTCGGTTTTAATAGGTGCTGGAGCATTATTACTTTTATTTCATTTTTATCCTGATTTTGCTAGAGATACAGTTACAAATATTACCAAAACTGAAAAAGAAGTTACTGTTACTGATACTGGAATAGCAGATGCTGTTGATAAGATTTATAATGCAGTAGTAGTTGTTAAAACTTATCAGAGAAATCAGTTATATGCTACTGGTACTGGTTTTATTTATAAACATGAAGGTAATAAATATTATTTATTAACTAATTATCATGTTATTCAAAGTGGTGATTCTATAGGAGTTGTTCTTACTGATGGTAGTGAAGAAAAAGTAACTATTGAAGGTGGAGATAGATATGCTGATATTGCAGTTTTATCTTTGGATTCTTCTAAAGAATTACAAGTAGCAGAAATAGGAACTAGTACAGAAATGAGAGTTGGTGATACAGTATTTGCTATAGGAGCTCCATTAGATTATTCAGTTTATTCATGGAGTGTTACAAGAGGTATTTTATCTGGTAAAGATAGAGAAGTTGAAGTAAGTACTAGTGGATATCAGAGTGATTGGATAATGCAAGTGTTGCAAACTGATGCGGCAATAAATAGTGGTAATTCTGGTGGACCTTTATGTAATGCTAATGGTCAAGTAATTGGAATAAATAATATGAAATTAGCTTCAACTGGTATTGAAGGTATGGGATTTGCTATTCCAATTGAAGAAGCTACTTCGTATGCTGATGCTTTAATAAAAGGTGAAGATTTATCAAGGCCTTATATTGGTATTTCAATGGCCGAGGCTTCTAATGTTTATACAGCAAGACAATATGGTGTAAATGCAACTGATGGAGTTTTAATTGCTTCAATAGAAGATGATTCGCCTGCTGAAAAAGCAGGATTAAAAGTTGGCGATATAATAACAGATTTAAATGATACAGCTGTTACAAGTATTGCATCTTTAAGATATGAATTATATAAATATAAGAGTGGTGATACTATAACTATTAAATATATGAGAAATAATAAGGTCTCAACTCTTAAATTAACGTTAACCAGTTCAAAATAGAGCTGAAATTATTTCAGTTCTTTTATTTTGTGTTATAACCCGAGTTTGACAGTTGATAAAATGAAAAAAGTTTAATTTTTATTGAAATTAAGCTTTTCTTTTTA
>CANQFI010000065.1 GCA_947598455.1 uncultured Bacilli bacterium
CCTCTAGCTATTGATACAGCTTTAACTGCTTGATTAAGAGCTCCAGCACCAACTGTTTGAAGTTCTACTCCACCCTTTTCTCTAAAGATATTAGCAATAGCTCCAGCGACTTTACTTGGATTAGATTTGCTTGATACTTTTAGTATTTCCATCTGCATCCTCTCTTTCTATATTAAAATATATGAAAGAAAAAATTATATATGAAAAAAAATAGAAGCTATTTATTGGCTTCTATTTCTTCTTCTATTCTAATTAATTGATTGTATTTACAAATACGATCTGTTCTAGACATTGAACCAGTTTTAATTTGACCTAAGTCTAGGCCAACTGCCAAGTCAGCAATTGTAGTGTCTTCAGTTTCACCACTACGGTGAGAAATTATGGTGTTATAGCCATGACTTTTGGCTAATTCAATTGTTTCTAAAGTTTCAGTTATAGTACCAATTTGGTTAACTTTTAATAGAATGGCATTTCCAGCATGTTTATCAATACCCATTTGTAAGCATTTTTTATTAGTAACAAATAAGTCATCACCAACTAATTGGATCTTATCACCGAGTTTTTCAGTAATTTTAGTAAATCCTTCCCAGTCATTTTCATCTACAGGATCTTCAATGGAAATGATTGGATATTTATTTACTAGTTCTTCATAGAAGTCAATTAATTCATCAGTAGTTAAAGTACGTCCTTCACCAGCTAGAACATATTTACCATCTTTATAAAATTCGCTAGCAGCGACATCTATTCCTAAGCAAACATCTTTACCAGGTTCATAACCAGCTCTTTTAATAGCTTCAACGATAAGTTCAAATCCTTCTTGATTGCTATTTAAATCTGGAGCAAAACCTCCCTCATCACCTACTCCTGTAGCTAAACCTTTTTCATTTAATACTTTTTTTAGATTATGGAAGACTTCAGCACCAACTCTAACTCTTTCTTTAATGGTATCTCTTTGAGGAATAATCATAAATTCTTGAAAATCTAATTTATTATCAGCATGTGCACCACCATTTATAATATTCATCATAGGTCTAGGTAATGTTTGGCCGTCACCGACGTAAGCATATAAAGGTTTTCCAGCATTAATAGCACTAGCTTTTAATGCTGCCATAGAAATTCCTAAAATAGCATTAGCACCAAATTTAGATTTTGTTTCAGTACCATCAAGTTCAATCATGGCATAGTCTAAAGTTTTTTGATCGGCAGCATCCATACCGATAACTAAATCTCTTAATGGACCATTAACATTAGCAACAGCTTTTTGTGTTCCTTTTCCCATGTATCTTGTTCCGCCATCTCGTAATTCCAAAGCTTCTCTTTCACCTGTTGAAGCTCCAGATGGAACGGCTGCACGTCCTAAAATCCCATTTTCTAAAATAACATCAACTTCAACTGTTGGATTACCACGAGAGTCAAGAATTTCACGACCAATTACGTTTTTTATTTTCATAACTATCTCTCCTTAATATATCGCTATAAATTATGTTCTTATAGCCCATACATATTATATCAAAAAGCGAAAAAAAAAGGAACAATTGTCCCTAATTTTCATTAGATAATTGATATTTTATTTTACTAGTTTCAGTCATAGTTTTTATAAAGGCTTCAACAATCTTTTTTTCTGGTTCAGTATCTATATTAGATACTTTACCATCTTCATATATTGAACCATAAATTGTCATTGTATTATCTTCTTTAGTAAAATCAGTATATACTATATATGTTTTACCGGTATTTTGAGAGACAAATGAATATAAAATATCATATTCTTTTTCTTCTCCTGAATCAGTTTTTATTCTTAGTTTATCTTCCATAATTACCTCCTAAACATTGCTGCTGTTGCATTATCTTTTCCAGCAGAAACAATCTGATCTTTTTCTCCACGGAATTTGGCATTTTTAATAGCATCATAAGTTATAGCTTGTTTAACCAAGACTTTAGTTATTTCTTCACGAGGAGTATTTTGAGCAATTATTTTAATATCTTCTTGAGATAATAGATCTGTTACACCATCACTAAAGAGTAATAAGCTATCATAACTTTTATTAGGTATAGAAAACATTTGAATTCTATCTAAGTATTCTTGTCCTATACATCTTAATATCTTATTATTACCTCTTGCAAACCTTAAATCATCAATATCTTGAGTAGTTGAACGTCCATTATTTTGGACTGTCATTTCTTTCCATACTAATGATTCATCATTTGTTAATAAAGTTAAACCATTGTTATTAACTGAATATGCTCTTGAATCACCAACACTGGCTATCCAAGTTTTATTTTCTGTTACAATAGCAGCTACTAAAGTAGAAGCGGCTCTCATATGATATTTGCTATATAATTCATCGCTAATTTCTTTAATTTTAGCTGAGAATGCTTCAGCTAAGCCATTAGTTATATAATATGTATCAGCAGGAATTTTTGTAAACCATTCAGCTAGTTCTTTAACAACAAAGTTACTTGCTACTTCACCAGCTTGTAAACCACCAACTCCATCAGCTACAGCAAGGAATTTAAATTTTTCATTATCAGGATGTGTTAGGATAATTACAGAGTCTTCTTGATTTTTTCTTTTTTTACCAACATTTTGAGTTGCAAATAATGTTCCGTCTAAATGATATTCACTTTTATTATAACGTGTTTGAACTCCAGCTGCTACTTCTTTGTAACAACGATTTATATTTAAATAATTGATATTTTGTTTACTTATTGGTTTTATTATATCAATATCACGATCAATTTTATCTAATAAATCGGCGGCTAAATCAGTTCCTATTGAATCTATTTGGTAACGTACTTTAGCACCCTTTTCTAATGGATCTGGAACAAATTTCTGGCCATCTGTATACCAGTTCGGATTAAATCGTGTATTAACTACTGCTGTAGTTAATGAAAATAATTCATTTGGATGACTTTGATAATATAAGATTGAGTTAATATTGGAATTTTCTATAATTGGAATAGCTTTTTCTATTTCACTAAAATCATTAAAGAACTCTTCATAACCATTATTTTTTTTGATCATTTCTTGATAGGCATAGTAAATTATAGTAGTATTTTTTATAATGTATTCTATAAAATCTATTGAATCTTTTCTTGATACTCTAGTACGAGCCATGTTTTTACTAGTAAAGTTTAGTTGATTTACACAATCAGTAGCATTTTTATAAAGAATATTATATATATTTTGAATAAAATCGGGATGCGCTTTTAAAGTCTCTATAAATGCAATATCTATATCTTGTATTTTTGTCATATTATCACCTACTATAATTGTAGCATATTTATATATTATAAAGAATATAAAAAAAGATACTTTACATATCTTTTTCCCATCTTGCATATATACCACAAGGTAATATTATTTCACTATTTTGCATTGGAATACCTAATTCATCACTGCTTATTATTCCTTTATATTTTTTATTAACTGTTAGTAATAAAATATTTTCTAATACTGTCTTAGATAAACCTGTTGTATATGAATTAATTAAAAATAGAATTGGATTATCTGATAATAATTCTGTACAAAGTTCAACTAAAGGATATAAATTTTTTTCAATATCCCAAACTTCACCATTTGAACCACGACCAAATGATGGTGGATCCATTAAAATGATGTCATATTTATTACCTCTTCGTATTTCCCTTTGAACAAATTTTATAACATCATCTACTAAAAATCTAATTGGTCTTTCAGTAAGACCACTAGACTTAACATTTTCTTTAGCCCAGTCAACCATACCACGTGATGAATCAACGTGAACCACTTCAGCACCAGCACTTAAGGCGGCTACAGATGCAGCTCCTGTATAAGCAAATAAATTTAAGACTTTAACAGGACGATTAGCATTTTTTATTTTCTCTCTAATTAGATTCCAATTATAAGCTTGTTCAGGAAATAAACCAGTGTGTTTAAAGCCCATCAGTTTTATATTGAAGGTTAAATCTTGATAATGAACTTGCCATGAAGTTGGAAGATCAGAATTTTTTATATCCCAGGCACCGCCGCCTTTGTTACTACGATGATAAATTGCATCTATTTTAGACCATTCACTTTCATTATTTTTATAAGACCAAATTATTTGGGGATCAGGTCTTAGTAGTTTATAACCATGCCAAGATTCTAATTTCATACCATCGGCCATATCAATAATTTGATATTCTGTAAAATCTGTTACTAATTTCATATATATCACCTGTTTCATTATAACATGAATAGAAAAAAAAGCACATTAACTATGTGCGATCAATGTTTTAACTATTGGATCAAATAATTCTAAAATACCATGAGTAAACATAAAGAAACCAATTACGATAACTTGAACATCATTACTATATGCTAAATTAATACTTGTTAGAATACCGGCTAGAATAAAAAGCAACAAGTTAAAAACTCTAATTTTCCACATACGATCTTGGCGATCATGATAATAATCAATTTTCTTTAGTTTAGCTAAAGACATTAGAGTAATCCAGCACATAAGAATTAATGCCAATGTACGAGGTGAATTTGTTAAGGCAAAAATAATATTTAAAATTAGAGTGAATAAAGAAGCTAAAGCACTAAATAAACCTTCATAGTCTTTGCTTTTACGAGTTGCAAGAAACTGGATTAAATTTAATACAGTATAGGCGGCGAAGACAAAAATTAATAAATGATAGATATTAGTTATATTAAACATTGGTAATATTAGTAAGATAATGCCAATAAATATTAAGCATAAGGCAATTATCATATCAACTTTTTGTTTTGGTTTCATATTTATTCTCCTTTTTATTTATCTAAACATAATTTTTCTAATATTTTGGCAACTCCATCATTTTCTGCACTATCTGTAATGTAATTGGAACTTTCTTTTAATAAATCATTGGCATTTTTAACAGCTACAGAAGTTCCGACAACATCAGTCATACAAATATCATCATAACCATTACCAATAGCTATTGCTTTTTTACTATCAATATTTAAATAATCTAGTAATTCAACTATGCCAGTACTTTTAGCTGTGTTTTCGACAACAAAATCATGATAATACTCTTTATTTTTTTCTCTTTTTCCTTCAATTAAACCAATTGATGAATGGATTACTTTTAAAGAAGGAAATTTTTCTTTAAATAAACTAGGTAAGACTAACATTCGATCATAATTAGAACTTAAAATAACCATTTGATTTATTTTATTTTCTTTTAAAACTTTATTTATATCTAAAAAATATGTAGCTGGTTCATTATTATAGCTATAATCTTTAGTATTTATAAATCTTTTTTCTAAAGAATTTAAAATAAGAGTTAAATTATGATTAGAACAATAATCATAAATACCTTTAATATCTTTGTTAGCAATTGGTTTAGAATATATAATTTCTTTTGTTTGATAATTATATACTTCAGCACCATTTGAACTAATTACATAATCGCTTAAATTAGCTTCTTTACTTTTTTCTATTGCATATTTAGCACTACGGCCGGTATTAACAACTACTTTTATACCTTTTTGTTTTAGTTTTTCCATAATACTTTTTGTATATTCGGAAATATTACCGCCTGATTTATTTAATGTATCATCGATATCAACAAATACAATTTCATATTTATTCATAAAATAACCACCATGTTTCATATTTATTATTATGCCATATAATGTAAATGCATGTATATATTATGTTAAACTATTTACGTAAAGAAAAAAGATATAATCTTATTATATCTTTCTTTTAGATTCTAGGAAATTTGTAACTAATAAAGCTATAATACCAATTATGGATATTACTATTGAAATATCTTTTAATGGGGCTTTATATTCAATATCAATATTGTGTCTTCCTTTAGTAATTTTAAAACCAAGAAATGTTTCATTAACTTTTTCTGTTTTAACATCTTGGCCATCAACTTTTACAATAAATCCATTATCATATGGGACACTAATCGTAAAATAACCATCTTTGCTAACATCGATATCACCACTAATATAATCACCTTTGGTTTTATTTTTATCAATGTTTAAAGCATCTACTTTAGAAGATAGTTTTTCTAAATGAACATAATCTAAATAATATAATTCAAAATCAGAAATATTATATACTCCTTCAGTAAAACTAATATTTAAGTATTCTTGATTATCAAAAGCTAAAACATAATCAAATGTGGTATTACCATTATAATATTTCCATTTTTTATTAGTTAATTTATTTTTAACAGTATTAATAGTAATAGCTAAATCTTTTTTATCATCTATACGATTCATTTTAAAACGAATGAATAAAATTTTGTTTTTATACTTATCAGGTAACTCATATTTTAAATTTAATTTGCCATCAGAATTTATAGTATAAGAATTATTTTCTTCTTTAGTTATATTAGGATTATTAAAGATTTCATCTAAATCTAAAGTCATTTCATTAACATTAGAAATAAAGTCATTTTCAGTTTTAGCATCAGCAACAATAACATTTAATAAAGCCTCTTGTTTAGCTTCATCAGTTAAATTAGCAAAATCTTCATAACTCATAATATTTGAGGAAGCATAAGCAAATGGTAATGCTTGATCATTTTTATAAACATATATACCATCTTTACTATTGATTTTTTCGTATCCTAATAGACCTAGACCATCAGTAATATAATACTTATTACCACTAAATAATAAGTAAAAAATATTAGGTGAAGTTACAGTTAAAACACGGTTTCTAGATGGTATATTATTCATGGCTACGTCATAGAAAAATTTATTATATGGTTGATTTGATATTGATGAATAGATAGTAGAATTATAATAATTTATATTTTCATATATTTTATTTGGAGTTTCAGTACGAATAAAATTATTAGATATACGATACATTGATTGATCATTGTCTGTTACATTACTAATTAATTCTTTAACTATTTTTTCGTTGTTTTGGGTAGTTAATTTAAGTTCTAGAGCATCTGTTTTATTAAAGTCATAGCAAGTTAAAAATAGTAATAAAAATAATGGTAATGTTAGAATTATTTTTTTATTAAATTTATTATATAAAACAATTAAAACAATTAATAAACCAATTTGAATAAAGTATGTAGAAAGATAAACTTTTTTAATAAATATTATGATAGATATAAGAAGAACAATGGGAATAATTACTTGATATTTGACTTTTTTATCTATAATATCTTTTATAAAGTCAGCTAAGACAAGTATATATAAAGGTAAAAATGGGATTAAAGACTTAGAATCTATATACATAGTACCATTTAAAAGATAATTAAAAATATTAAAGACAGCAAATAAAGTTAAAATTAAAGCAAATATTTTTTTAGATTTTTCTTTAGTAAATAAATTTATTAAGGCAGGTATTATAAGGGCTGTTAAACCTAATCCATAAGAATTAAACATAATATTTTTGAAGGTCAATTGAGGAAATAATAAACTTTTTAAAGTAATATTTATATTAGATGCGGCACGATTATTAATAAGTGTTGCAAATGTTGGTAAAGTAATAATAGCTGAAGCAAAAATAGCTATTACAATAGGTCCTAAGACTTTAAAGAAGGCTTTAAAGAAACTTTTAATTGTTACTTTATTCATTTGCTTTAAATAACAATAAAAGCCATAAATAAATAAACAACCAATACCACCAATACTAAAATAATAACTAGTCATTATCATAAGAAAGACAGAGATAATTAATAACCAGCTACGATTCTTATCAAAAACTTTATCTATACCGAATAAACCTAATATTAAAAAAGGCATGTAATTAATAAACATAATATGACGATGAGAGTGTAAAGATATGGACGATGAAAAGATAAAAGCTAGGCATGATATAAAGCATACTTCACTATTATAATTTTTAGATTTTAAGAATAAATATAATAAATTAGCACTTATTATAACAATAGCAATCATTGAAATGATTATGTATTTAATCATCGGTAGTTTAGGAAATAAATAAGAAATTAGAATAGTTGGGCTTAATAAACCATAATAAGAAAAGTTATAAATATTTTGACCACTACCAATATTTAAAGCAAAATCAGGAAATAAATCATGAGTATTATAAAATAATGTTCTAAAGTATTCAGGAATAGAAACATGTTCAGAATACCAATCTAATGTTGATCCATAATAATATGTTTTATTACATAATAAGCATACTAAAACAACAAAAGATAAAGAAATTATTAGCATGTATATGATATCTTTAATAGTTATTTTTTTATCTTTTAAGTTTGTTTTTTTCATTCTGTTTCACTCCATTCGCTGTATTTTACCCAATTTTCATAGGGATACATATGACCAAATTTTTCATCAATAAATGATTGACTTTTATATAGTTTAAGAATACGATTTTTTTCTTTAAGTAAACTACTTTTTACTTCAGTTAGTTCATCAAGATGATTAGCTACATCATCTTTTTTATAATAATGACCAAAGTAATATAATTTACTTTTATCAGGTACAACATAAGTTGTTATACTACTTGTCATTTGATGATGAATATGACCATATTCACCATCTGGATTATGAGTTACAATGGTTTTCCAATCTTTTAAAGCTATAATGTCTTTAATATCTTGAGTAATATTACCACGAACAGAATCCCAGTTATCTCGTTCCCCATTTGTTTTATCAGGATAACCTAACATGATATATTTATCGTTCATTTCTTTCATAACACTTTCAAATTCTTTGACACGCACTTTATCAACACCACAAGTAACACAAACAACTAAATAGTTATCTTTAAGTAAGTGGGCACCACCCCAAATAGTATCATCATCAGGATGAGCGACAATCATTAAATTATCGATATTAGTTAAATCTATTTTAGAAAAATCTTGAGGATTACGATAAGATGATTTACCCCAATCATTATAATTAACCCAATTTTCGTAAGGATTCATTTGATCAAAATAAGTTTGAATAAAGGCTTGGCTTTTATAAAGACCGATAATTCTTTTCTTTTCAGCTAGTGAATTATCACTAATAGGATATAAGTCAGTAATATTATTAACTAAATTAGCTTTACTATAATAATGACCAAAATAGAATAATTTACTCTTATCAGAAACAACATTAGTAGTTAAACTACTAGTCATTTTATGATGAATATGACCATATTCGCCATCAGGATTATGAGTTACAATATTTTTCCAATCTTTTAAAGCAACTATTTTTTCTAAATCTTTGGTAATATCATCTCGTACATTATCCCAGTTATCTCGCTCACCATTTGTTTTATCAGGATAACCAAGCATTATATATTTATCATTAGTTTCGTCCATAACTCTAACAAATTCGTTAACACGAACTTTATCAGTACCACAAGTTATACAAACAACTAAATAATTATCTTCTATTAAATGTGCCCCACCCCATAAAATTTCATCATCAGGATGAGCGACAATCATTAAATTATCAACATTAGTTAAATCTATTTTAGAAAAATCTTTATCTATTTTATATAAATTATGAAAATATAAAGTTATTCCAACACTAATAATAGCTAAACATAAAAATAATATAATTAATAATACATAATATTTTTTTAAAAAATCTTTCATATTTATACCCTCTTGAATACTTTATAA
>CANQFI010000066.1 GCA_947598455.1 uncultured Bacilli bacterium
TTAGATGAAGAGTTATGTGCTGAATATAATTTAACTTGTGATAGATGGTAAAGAATATAGAGATATATTCTTTTTTTATGAGTTAAAAAAAGAAAAAGACTTTAATCGTCTTTTTCCAAAAGTGTGAGTTTGAGTTTATATGTTATTTTAATTGTATAGGGTTTTATATTATATAATTAAATTTATTTATTTTTATCATTATTTAATCTATAACATAACTTGTATTATCTGATACCACTTCCTTTTCATATTTAAATAATACTATACAAATATGAAAATATTGTGAAGACTAGGTGAAATATTACTTCTTTACACTATTATCTTTTTTTACTCTAAAATAGAAAGTTGTACCTTTATTAACTATACTATTAACACCATATTTAAATTTATGTTGTTCTAAAATATTTTTTACAATTGATAAACCAAGACCAGTTCCAACAACATTACGTTTATGATTCTTTTCATTTTTATAATATCGATCCCAGATATGATCTATTTTTTCAGGTTCAATACCTTTACCAGAATCAATTATTTCAACTAGATATTCTTTTTTATCTTCTGTTACTCTAATAATTACTTTTTTATCATCACCAGTATAGTTAATAGCATTATTAATTAAATTGTATATTACTTGGCTTATTTTATTTTTATCTGCTTTAATATAAGCTTTTTTTGGTAATTTAGCAATTATTTCATAACCTTCATTTTCTTTTAAGATATCATATCTCTTTAAGACATTATTTATTTCAGTTACTAAATCAAATGATTCAATATTTAAGGAAGTATTATTTTCTTGTAACTTAGATAAGTCTAAAATATCGTTAACTAAAATATTTAAACGATCTGATTCCTCAATGATAACATTTAAATTCTTTTCTCTTTTTTCTTTATCTTTGTAAGTGATATCACGAACCATTTCTGCATAGGCTTTAATCATTGTTAATGGGGTTTTTAAATCATGAGAGACATTGGCCATTAAATCACGACGATATTCATCAGTCTTTTTTACTTCACTTTCAAGATAATTTAAGGTGTCAGCTAGTTCATCTATCTCTTTAATACCATTTTTTGTAAATTTAACTTCAAGATTACCATTAGCTAACTCTTTTGATTTATTAGTTATTTCAACGATTGGTTCACTTATTACTTTTGCTAAAAATAAACTAATGACAATAGCTAAAGCAATAACCATGATGGTTATATAAATTAATTGATCTTTAATTAAATTATAATTTTTATTAACATTACTTAACATAGTGAATAAGTATACATAACCATCTGAGGTTTCAACACCATATAATAAAGCATAAGACTTATAGTCATTATTAACTAACTTAATGGCTTTAGTTACTTCACCACTATCTTTTAATTCTTCTTTATACTCTTCTAAGTCAGAACCTTCACGACCTAAAAGACAACCTGTAGCAGCATCATTATATAAAATAGTTCTGCCACTACGATCAATGTGTTCAATACAAACAGCGTTGTTATAAACAACATTTTTTAAATAATTAGGTAACTCATCTTTATCTTTTTTACTTACTTCTTCAGCAATAGCGTTCATATCTTTAATTTGATATTTTTCATATAAATAATTAGATAGTAATAATTGTGATTCCCAAAGAACTAATAAGATAAATATAGAAAATAATATTAGATAGAATAAAGTTTTATGTTTAATACTACTTATTTTCCTGTTCTTGATATTCAAATTTATAACCTACTCCTCTAACTGTTTTAATATAGTCACCATAATTACCTAAATTTTTTCTTAGAGTTTTAACATGAGTATCAATGGTACGATCATCGCCATAGAAGTCATAACCCCAGACATTAGTAAGTAGTTGTTCACGTGATAAGGCAACATTATTATTAGTGACAAAGTATTTTAATAAATCATATTCTTTAGGAGTTAAATTAATTTTTTGATTACTTATAGTTACATCATGAGCTTTATCATCAATAACTAATTCACCAAAACGATATATAGTTTCTTCGTTATTACTTCTTTTAGTAACAGCTTTAATACGAGCGACTAATTCTTTAGGACTAAATGGTTTAGTAACATAATCATCGATACCGATATCGAAACCAATTAATTTATCATATTCTTCTCCACGAGCTGATAACATAATAAAAGGAACATCTTTGTGAGCTTTTATCTCTTTACAAGCTTGATAACCATCTTTATGTGGCATCATTATATCCATAATAATTAATGAATAATCTTTTTCTAAAGCTTTAGTAACTGCTTCATTACCATCTTTAGCTTCATCTACTTCATAACCTTCTAAAAGTAAATATTCTTTTATAACTTCTCTTATTAATTCTTCATCGTCAACGATAAGTATTTTCATTATTATCACCTCGTTATCAATATATTATAATACATTTGTGAAATTTAAATGAAAAAAAGAATACTATTTTAGTATTCTCGTAAATATTCATTTATTGCATCAATGGTATCAAAAACAGCACCTTTTACTTTAGTTACTCTTTTAGATACTTCTTCTAATCTAGATAAAGATTGTTCTTTAGGTATATATTCTAGATGAAAGTTATTTAGTTGTTCATCTTTAGTTAAATGAAGATTACTGATATTAGGAATTAATTCATCACTTTTTAAGTAATAAAAGTTTGTAATATATAATGTATTTTCATTAACTTTAGGATAATCTTTAGTTAGATATTTAATTACTAAAAATGGTTTATCTACTTGAGGATTAAAATCTATACCAGCTTCTTCTTTTATTTCTCTTATGAGAGTTTCATTATCTGGTTCATTATTTTCGACATGACCACCAATTAGAAACATACTATTATCTTCGATAACAAATAATAATTCTTGTTTAGAATTTTCAACTATTAATTTAGCTCTTTTTATTATATGATGACAGTCTTGTTCATTTAGATTATCGTTATTATGAATTATTTCTTTCATTATAAATTAACATTATGATAGATATCTGTTACATCTTCAATTTCATCTAACATATTATATAGTTTATTAAAGACTTCAAGATCTTCACCTTCTAAAGTAATAGTATCTTTAGCATACCAACCCGATTCATCTAATTCATAATCAACATCTGGAATAACACTTTCGATTACTTCTTTAGCTTTATAAGTATCTGCATATTTAACAGAGATGTTTAAGTAACCATCTTCTGATTCAAATTCAACTGGTTCAATTGAAGCATCTAGTAAAGCCATTAAGACTTCCTCTTCTTTATCACTTTTAAAACTCATTATAGTTAGATTATCATAATTATAAGATACAGAATTATTAACACCTAAACTTTTATTCATCTTATTAAAAGCTGCTCTTACTTCACCTACTGTACGATTAACATTATCAGTTAGAGTTTTTATCATAAATGTTGATGCTCCAGGACCAAATCCTTCATAAATTATTTCTTGATATTCGTCTTTACCAGCACCTTTAGCTTTATCTAAAGCACGATTGATAATATCAGCTGGTACTTGCATTTTTTTAGCTTTTTCAACAACATGTTTTAAAGCACTATTAGCTTCAATTTCAGGAACTCCTCTTTTAGCTACTAAATATATTTCTTTAGCAAAGTTAGTATATAATTTACCTTTGGCAGCTCCTGTCTTTTTTATTTTAGCTTCTCTTACTGCATAAGCTCTTCCCATATTCACACCTCTTTTAAGTCTTTATTATTATACACAATTAAGTCTTATATTGCTATATAAATTTTAATTCTTTAATATATCTATAAATAAATTGTTTGTTATTAATCTTTTTAATTTGTTTAATTAATTTATATGGATTATAGACATCATAATAGCTAATATTTTCTTTTTCTGAAACATATTCTAAAGCTTTAATAATAGTATCACGGTTACTATCAGTTCTAAAGAATGTTTTAACTCTTTTTTCTAAACGTTTATTTACTTTACGAGATAGGATGTTATAATACCAATCTTTTCTTTTTTTAAAGCAATATCTATATCCATCTAATTTTTTTATATATCTTAGAGTATCGTAGTAACCCATTAGAATATTATCTTTTATTGTTTCACGATTAAGTTCTAAAATGGAACCATTGTCTCTACTAGGAGATATAGTTGTAGTTTTTATATCAGTATATAAGGTCCTACTAACACCTATTCCTTTTATATTTACTATATATACTTCATTATAGCCTTTATCTCTAAGTAATTTAACAGGACTATTATCATAGAAACCACCATCAAGATAGTAATGATTATCAATGATTCTTTTTTCTCTAAAGACAGGAAGATAGCAACTAGCCATTAAATATTCAATTAGTTTTTCACGATTAGTTATATCTTCTTTATAGATATATAATGGTTTAATACCTTTTCTTGATACTCTAACTGTTACTAAACCAAAGTCTTTCTTACTTTGCATTAATGCATCATAATTGAGAACTTTTTGGACTGTAGATAAAAGTTTTGTATTGTCTAAACCAAAGTTTTTAATAATACTTTTTAGACTTGTTAAAGCCCCTATAACACCATTTATATCAAGTTTTTTATCATTAAATAATTCAACAAAACGAGAATCCATACCTAATAAAGTACCAGGATCAATTGTATACCAAAATTCTAATAATTCCCTTGGCTTATTACTAGCTAGCATAACTGCATTAAATGAACCTATAGAAGTTCCGACAAAGCCATCAAACTTAATACCACAATCACGGAAAGCATAATAAGCTCCTATTTCATAAGAACCTTTTACGCCACCACCTTCTAAAACCAAACCTCTCATAAGTACCTACTTCTTTTTACGATGATAGAAAGCAATAAATGGTAATGCGAAGAAACGTGGTATGAGTCTTGTAACACGATATTTAGCTAATGAGTTATAATAAACATCTAAGTTTTTACTTCTAAAATGTAATAAATCATCTAGTTTATCGCCATCTGTATAGAAACCACCACGGTAATTTTTTTCAGCTAATAACCATGTAGAAAGATATCTTATAGATAAGCCATAGTTTTTAAAAATAGTAATTAAGTAATCACGATATGTTGAACGGAACTTTTCACCACCAGAGACATTATAGGTTTTTTTATTGATATTTTTTAAGAAATCAATTGCACAAACAAAAGCATAACCAGCATCTTCAGAAGATAATAGTTCTAGTTTATTATTTAAAGGAACATTATATATTAATGATTCACGACCTGGATCACCTAAGATATATGCTAGTCTAAAGATTGAATAGTGTTTTAAATTATCTTTGATATAATTTTCACTTTCTAGTTTATATTTAGAATAAAAGTCATAATTATCGATATTATTTTTAGATTTAGTTGTAATATTTTCACTATCGTCTTGGAATCCATAAACAGAGGTACTAGAAGCATATAATAAGAAACAATCAGGATTATAATCTTTGATAGAATCGACGATTGTTTTAGTACCTTTAAAATCTACTTCACGACATAAGTCTTCACGAACATTAGCAAGTGATGGTAAAACACCAGCTAGATGGATAACAATATCATGATCTTTTACTAAAGCATCAACTATGGTATCGTCATTAACATCACCAAAGACGATATTTATTCTTTTACGAAATGGTTTTAATCTTTTATAAACATGTCTATTTTTTAATTCTAAGGCAGTTATTTCATATTTACCTTCACTTAATAAAAATCTAATTACTTGAAGACCAACTGTACCACCAGCTCCGGTAACTAAAACTTTTTTCATATATACACCTTCTTATATGCTATTCATATATTATATAATATCACATTTCTTTTTGTGATTAAACTAATAAAGTTCATCACTACTAGTTGCATTTAATGTAAGATCTGCAAATGCACCTTTTAAATATAAAGGATAAGCGGCTGCTCCTATCATAGCTGCATTATCAGTACAATAAAGCATTCTTGGAACACTTAAAGTTATTTGATATTGATCAGCTAGTTTTTGAATTTCGCCACGGAGAAATTTATTAGCAGAAACACCACCAGCTATTATCATATTTTTAACATTGTATTTTTTTATAGCAAGTTCACTTTTACGAACAAGTTCATCAACAGCAGTATCTTGAAAGCTACGTGCTAAATCAGCTTTTCTTATTTCATGACCTCTTTGTGTTTCATTATGAACTAAGTTGATAATACTACTTTTTAAACCACTAAAGCTCATATTAAATGAGTCATCATTCATGGGAATTGGTAAGTCATAAGTATGATTACCTTCTAAAGCCATTTTTTCGACATTAGGGCCACCTGGATATTTTAAATCTAGGACACGAGCAACTTTATCATAGCATTCACCTATAGCATCATCTAAAGTACCACCAATATGTTCAAATTCATAATCGCCTTTCATTAAGATTAAATCAGTATGTCCACCACTGACAACTAGAGCAAGTAGTGGATAAGTCATAGGTTGTTCTAAGTTATTAGCATAGATATGCCCAGCAATATGATTAACGGCAATTAGGGGTTTTTTATAGATTAATGATAGAGTTTTAGCAAATTCAACACCGACTAAAAGACTACCAAGTAAGCCTGGCGAATAAGTTACAGCAATAGCATCAATATCATCCATAGTCATTTTTGATTTAATTAGGGTTTCTTCTAGAACCATTGTAATATTTTCCGTATGCATACGAGATGCTATTTCGGGAACAACACCACCAAATTCAGCATGAGTATCCATTTGGGTTAAGACAGTTAGTTCAACACATTCTGTACCATTTTTGATAATAGCAATGCTTGTTTCATCACAAGAAGTTTCAATTGCTAATATATTAACATCTTTCATTATTATACATCTCTTTCCATAATAATTGCTGTATCAGATCCATAATATTTAGGACGACGATTAATTTCTTTAAAACCATTTTTTAAGTATAGATTAATCGCTTTTTCATTATGTTCATTAACTTCTAACATTATTTTTTCGACATCAGTAAAGTTATTTAAAATATATGTAATAAGACTTGTGGCAATTCCTTTACGACGATATTTTTCATCAACAACAATATTTATTATATCAATTGTTTCATACATTTTATTTATATGTATAAAACCTACTAATAATTCTTTTTCATAATAGCCAAATAAGCTATCATATGAGGAATTTATTAATTTTTCTATTTGATATAACTTAGCAAAATTTTTATTAATAATTAAACCTAATTCATTAAATCTTTCTTTATCTTTTAATTCTATATTATTTATCATTTAAAGCACTTATTCCTTTAATATATAGTGGTTTAACTTCATGAGGATTTAAAGTATTTAAAGTTATTGCATAGTTATATACTTTTTCATAATCAATGTCTACATCAGTTATTACTTGATGAGTTTGTTTATATTCTTGATAAGCAGTTTTATTTAAATATGTTATTTCATCTATTTGGTTATTATTTTGGTCAAAAGTACCTACAAAAGCTCCATTACGATCTTCTAAAGCGACACATTTGTTAGCACCAGGAAGATTTAAACTTAATATAAGTAAGGAGTTTAAAGTACGAATTGGAATGTTTAAGCAATAAGCAATTGTCTTTGCTATAGTAACGGCAATACGTTCACCGGTAAACGAACCAGGACCATTAACAACTATAACAGAGTTAAGTTCATTAATATCTATTTTGGCTTTAACTAAAGCTTTTTCTAAAGTAGGCATAGTTATTTCACTATGTTTGTTTTGAGATTCAAGTATTTCTTTAGTTATTATATGACCATCTTTGTAGATAATTATGGTTACTTTAGCATCATGAGTATCAATAAATAATGTGTACATAAGTACCACCTCTCGTGCCTTATTATAACATATTTAAGGCAAAAGAAAAAACTCTTTCGAGTTTTATAGAACAGCTTCACATAAGTCTTCGTAGGCTTGACCATGTGGAGTAAATATTAAAAGTCTAGTGTCATCATCAACTATTTTTAATTTGATATCTAGTCTTTCTTCTGGTAGTTGATCTTCGATCATTTCTGGCCATTCAATTATACATACGCCATCTTGATTTAAATAATCAGTTAAACCAAATTCATCATTAGAATTATCTAATCTATATACATCCATATGGAATAAAGGCATTTCACCATCCAGATATTCTTTTACTAAACTAAATGTAGGACTTGTTATTGTATCTTTTATTCCTAAGGCTTTAGCAAAACCTTTAGCAAAAACAGTCTTACCACTACCTAGTTCACCATCTAAGCAGATAATCATTCCAGGGAATTTTTCACTTTCGATATTTTCGGCAATTTCCATTGTATCTTGTTCACTTCTTGAAGTATATTTATAGTTCATTATTATCACCTAAATAGATTATAACAATAGTGAAAAGTATATTTCAATATATATATGAAAAATTTACATTAAAATTCTTTTAAGCATTCATTTATTTTATTATAAATTAGGTTGGCACCTTCTGTTGTATAATGCACACCATCGGTGGTTAAGTTATCAAAGTTTCCGCGTTTTGTAAATTCACTATAAGTATCACAATATTTAACATTACTATATCCTGATGAAAAAGTATTTTTTAATGTATTATTTAGCTCACTGATACGTGAATTATTACATTTTTCGTAACCACATGGATTGACACTAACAATTAATATGTCGGCTTTGTTATTAACGCGATTGATGGCATTTTGGTATGCGCCAATCCAATCTTGACCTAAATTGTTAACACCATAATTTAGTACTAAATTATAACGATGAGATGAATCTGCATTAATGTGATTTAGTGCTTTGTTAAGATCTACTTGAAATTCATTCATTGCACCTCCACCAGTTGCAAATAATTTATCTGTATCTCTAAGTTGTAACTGATAAGAGTATTGGACTGTTCTAGAATCACCAACAAAGACAGTACCATATCCTGGCAAACCTTGATTATCTTCTCTTTCGACTTTAATACTATCTCTAATATTTTGTTCTTTTTCATTACGTTCTTCATTTGCTTTATTTAGTTCATCACGTTCTTTAGCAGCTTCTTCTTCAGACTTTTGTTTTTCTAACTCTTTATAATGTTCAATTTTATCAACACTTGAATTTGTAAAACATTGTGATATTTCTAAACCAGATAAATCTACGATATCCGTGAAGATAAAATTTAAAATTGAAGGTAGCAAAAAGACAACAATAGCTGCTATTGCTGATTTTACCATTTTACCAACTGTTTCATTAAGTTTTTCTCCAGATGTGATAACAGGGAATAAGATAAAGATAAACCTTATCATTAGTATAATTGGAACTAAAATACATATTATATTAAATGCGTATTTTAGAATTAAAAATACTGTTAACACATTCGGATTTGTGCATATATTTCCTAAATCCATAATAATCACAATAATATTATAAATTAAATAATAAATTAAGTAAAGTGAACATAAAAAAGACTTGCCTAATAGCAAGTCCATTTTACCATTTTATAGAAAAAAAAAGGGCAAAAAAAAATTGGCGACTACCTATTTTTGCGTTAGCTATCGTC
>CANQFI010000067.1 GCA_947598455.1 uncultured Bacilli bacterium
AGATTATATTTCTTAGCATAAGAAAGGATATTATCTTCATACTCATCATACCAATATGGATATAAACTAGGAGCTTTCATTAAAACAAATTTAATATTATGTTCTTCGCAAAGCTCGCGCATCATATCTAAATAATGATAATTTTCTTCAGAAAAATCATAATTAACTAATTTTCTTTCCGTAGGAAAACTAGTATATGGCTTTACTTCTTTATTAATTAAGAAACCATTATGAGTTACTTTTTTATCTTTGAAAAAATATGTAAAGTCTTCTTTAGTTAACTCAGTTATTCGTGAGTGATATCTAAATATTGGAAAGATATAAGTAAAAATATTTTCTTCTTCAAGCATAGATGAATTAATAATTTCAATTTTTTCTTTACTCCATTTCATCTTATCTAACATTAAACGATTATAAGCTTCACTTACTGGTTTAGAATAACGCATAGAATTAACATTAAAAACTACTACTTTAGGAGTTTCATATTTTAAAGTTTCTTTTAGTAAACCATAGGATTGCCATATTAATTGTTGACTATTACCACGAACATAAGAAGTTATTCCTTCTTCTTCCCATAAAACCATTGGTGATATATTAGCATAAACTTCACAATCACCAATAAATATTACTTCATGATTTTTTTCCTCATCATAATATTCACTTATCATGTGACCTTCAACTAAGTTAGTTTCATATTTAGGGGTTACTAGATGTTCTAAACTTAAGAAAGATAAAATGAATATGATAATGATTAATATTATGCGAATAATTCTTTTCATATTATCACCTTAAAATTTACTATAAATGAAATCTTCAACATTAAACCCTATTCCATATATACCATATAATGTAACAAAAATTATTAATACACCTATTATAATAAGTTTGATTTCAAGACAACTATTTTTTAGTTTATTATTAATTTTATCCATATTGGCTTCATATATAAATAAAGCAATTGTTGAGATAATCAATATTAAATAATTTATTTTATTAAGACCTAAATTTAAAATATTATGAAATAATTCGGGATAGTTAAAAGTTGTAAATAAACTACCAATCATTTTTAAAGCTGTAAGTTGATTATTATATATAAAGAATGACCATGAAATAGATACTAATAAAATAGTAATTATAGTATTTATATATTTATTTTTAGTATGAAATAATTTGGGAAAGGCAACAAATATTCCTTGATATATTCCCCATAAAAGATAGTTAAAGCCATGCCAAAAACCAGATACTAAGAAAGTTATCATAATATTTATTTTTTGTCTTAATTTACCTTTTTTATTACCTCCTAAGGGAATATAGATATAATCTTTTAACCAAGTACTTAAAGTTATATGCCATCTATTCCAGAACTCTTTAATACTTTCACTAAAGTATGGACGATTAAAGTTTTCTGGAAGATTAAGGCCTAATATTTTAGAAAAACCTAAAACAATATCAATACCACCACTAAAATCAGTATAAAGTAAGATAGAATAAATAAGCATAGCCATTAGAGCATAAGCTCCGCCACTATTATATTCTGTTAAAGAGTTTATTAAAATAAAGGCACGACCAGCTATAACAAACTTTTTAAAAAGACCAAATAAAACTCTAAGTAAACCATTTAAAAGATTATTAAGAGTTATTTTTTGATTATTTAAAGCATTTTTAAAATAATCATAACGATTAATAGGTCCCATTAAAAGACATGGGAAATAAAAGATATATAAAGCATAATTTAGAAAATTATTTTCAGCTTGATATTTATCTTTGTAGACATCTATTAAGTAAGAGATAACTTGTAATGTATAGTAAGCTATTCCTAAGGGAGCTATAATATTTAATTTATTTAAACCTAAATTATTTAGACCAATTTTAAATATTATAAAGATTAAGGCATTTAGTAAGATGGTTAGCCATAATATTATTTTATTTTTCTTCTTAGTAAGTACTTTAGCAATAAAGTAAGTAGATATTAAACTAAATAAAATAAAGATAAAATTAGTTAGACCATAAGTGGCATAAAGAAGGATGCTAACTAATAAAAAGATTATTTTAATTAAGCTTCTGGCCATGCTGAACGATCCCATTCTCTACCACCTGTACAGACAAGCATATCTTTATCTGTTCCTTTAACTAATCCTCGATCACATTGAGCATCGCTATGCCACCATTTACCTTCATCATAGACCATAACCCAATAATGAGATTTATCATTAACCCAAATTAATTTGGTTTGGTATCCTTTGGCGTCAAGTAAAGCTTTTAAAACATTAGCATATACATAACAATTACCTTGAAAGTTAGTTAGACCATACCATACAGGATATGTACCACCCCAATTGTTAGCATAGTGAATATGAGTATTTACATATTTATTAACATCTTTGACACTATTACCAAGAGTGCTTGCAACACTTCTTACTTTATTATTAATATCCGATTGATCTGGATTAACACTAACTTTACGCTTTTTAGTTGTTTTATTACCTGAATTGTCGATAGCTACATATGAAATATAATAAATTCCAGCTTGATTAATATTTAAAGAATTAGTATCTACAGTAAAGGTAACTGCTCCATCTTTAGCATCAATTGCTTTGACATTTTTTTGATAATCATATGAGCCATTTTTATTAATAGTTATATCAGTTAAACCAGAAATAACAGGACCAACAGTATCTTTTATTATAGATAAAGTTGCGTCTTTAGATGTAATGTTACCATATTCATCAACTGCTTCGATAGTGATTTGATAAGTACCTACTTTACCATAACTTATTTCTGTTTTTAAAGATGTAGTAAACTTAGAAGCATCTGTTACTTTTTTAATAAATGAATTTACATTAAGACCATTTTCATCATTATAAATAGTTACATTTTTTAAAGTTAAATCTGGTCCTTTCGTATCTTTAACAGATATTTTTGATGTAAAAGTTTTACCATCTACTTTGGCTGTTATTTCATAATCACCAATACCTTGTTTATTAATATAATCAATGTCAGTTTGATTAATTGCATCTTTATAATTTATATCAAATAAAATATCTTCTTTAGTTAATTTATCACCTAACTCTAATTGATGAAAAGCTTCCATAAAGCCGATAAATAAGGTTCTTTCTTCCCTAACTTCATTATTTGAAGTATCTTTAACAACAATAGTTACTTTATACTCGCCTATTTTATCAATGGTTGGAGTTTCTAAAGCTTCGACTGTTACTTCTGTTAAATCTTCAGCTGAAACTATAAAATCATTAGGATTAAAAACATAATTGGTATAGGCTTCAACATCTTTAAATTCTACTTTAGGAGCAGTTGTATCAATAAGATGCATAGTTGATTTACGAATCTTTTTACCAATTTTAATTTCAATTTCATAATCACCTAATTTATTAAAATCAATAGTACTTAAATCAGTTATGATTTCACTATTTTTCATAACTTTCTTATCAAAAAAATCTTCAATAGTAACTGGTGTTGAACCTATTTCAATACTTATTTCATCTTTAAAAGTATCAGAAAGAATACTATATACGATAAAAATAATTAAAACTATTAAAAGTAATGCTAGAGCTATAATAGCAATTCTTCTTGTTCGAAGTTTTTTCTTAACTTCTTTAATTTCTTCTTTTTTAGGAAGAACATTTTCTATTTCAATTTTAGTAATAGCTCTTGTTTTATCTAAGAGTTCGTTATTATCTTCATTATTATCATAATGTTTAATATAATTATTAGGATTATTTAAAATATTACTTCTTGATTTTGAATCAGTTGCTTTTTTAGATATATTATTTGATAAATCTTTTTGTTGGTTATGAAGATTAGTGTTATTTAAAGATTCTTTATTTTTGTTTTTTTTATAAACATTTGAATATACATTTTTATGTTTATTAGATTTCTTCTTTTTCTTCACATAAACCACCCGATTCTATTAAAATTATAGCACTATTTTGAAATTACATTACTATTTAAAGAAAAAAAGTACATTTTTTGTACTTAATTTTTAAAACTGGCGTCTAGATAATAAATTGGTCGGCCTTCTTCGAAATATCTTCTTTCAAAATCAGTCATTATATTCGGAATAGGATTTTCATCATGATGAAGGTCTAAACTAATACGATCAAAAACATACCAATATTGAGATAAGGTTTGTAATGAGTAAGCAAAGAAGCCTTTATTATCAGTTTTTAAAATAATATGTTTATCTTTTTTAAAAATCTTATCATAAATTTTTAAATAATTAACATGAGTAAATCTTTTCTTTTCATCGATTCGTTTAGGCCATGGATCACAGAATGTCAAATAGATAGTATCTATTTCTTTGCCAAAAATATTATCTATTTCATGTGCATCATAATTTATCAATTTTAAATTAGGCAAATGTTGATTATTTAAGCGATTTACGGCTTTAACCATTTGAGAATCAACTACTTCTAAACCAATAAAATTTATTTTAGGATATGTTTTAGCCATATTAATAATAAAATCACCACGGCCCATACCTAATTCTAAATGAATAGGATTATTATTTCCAAATAAATCATGCCATTTATTTTTATATTGAGTTGGGTTATTTACAACATAAGGAGATCTTCCAACTATTTTATCTGCATCTTTTATAACTTTATATTCCATATAAGTTCACTTCCTATCGACAATTATAACATATTAATGATAATTATTTAAATATTTCATTGATTGCTTTAGTATAAATAATTTTTGATATGTTCTTACTAGGAAACTTTTCATCATTACCCAAATATTTATTTATAAGATTTATTGGTTTAATTCATAGAAATGTTTCAAGTTTGAAAAAAAAAGACAAATTATTAAATGTCTTTTAGTTAAAACTTTTTTTATTGTAACATATAAAAGTTATTCTTTTAAAGTCCAAGTTAAGCCATTATCATTACTAATAAAGATTAATTCCTTGTCTTCATAACTTTGACCATCAGATTTTATTTGATGAAGAGAACATCTTATAGTTAGAATATCTTGGTTATAGGATGGTCCTTCTTCAAGTGTAAGAAAGTCTACTTGGTTATTGGTATATTTAAATTCAGCTGATTTAAAACTTCTACCACCATCATTGGTAACATAGAGACTAGTTGAATTATTTAACATTATTAGATTATTAACAGAAGCAAAACCTAAATTTTCATCTAAAAATGTAAACTTAGCATATGGTTCAACTTTAATAGCTTCATTTGTAACTACATAAAAGTTTTGGCCATTATCTTTACTTATTAAAACATTAGCTAATCTTTCTTCATTAGAAGAAGCATTAACTATTTGACCAAAACGAATAATATTATTGCCAAATTGTTTTTCATAAAGAACTTCTTCTACTGAAGGCAAAGAATAATCATGATTAAACTCAGGATTAAAATAATTTTCAACTCCAACTATTTTACCAGAAGCATTTGTAAAATAAGCTTCTTTAACTTCGTTTCTTATATTACCTTTTTCATCATAATATGTATAAGTTACTTCTTTAGGTTTATAAGATTTATCATATGGATCATAACTACCTTGACCAAAATAGCCACTTACTTTTAAAGTTGAACTTTTAAAGATTGGACCATAATAATCATAATATAAAACAGAAACTTGGTTAAATGAATGAACTTCAGCTAGATAAGTAGTATCATTTAAAGTAACGATATGTTCAGGAGTATAAGAAAAAACTAAAAGAAGATAAATAATAGTACCAAATAATATTGATACTAAAATAAATGATGAAATAATAGCAATGACTTTTGTTTTATGTCTAATAAATATTTGAATTAAACCAATAATAAAGAAGATAAATAAAATAAGTAAAATAATCATAAAAGGTATGTATCTAAATTTAATCTTAAATAAAGATAAAATTATATTTAAAATTATAAAACATAGGAAAAGTAAACCATCTAAGATAATAATATTATGACTAATTTTATGTAATAATTTCTTCATTATTTCCACCACTTAAATTATAGCACTTTACTCTTCAATAGGTTGTTCTTTTTCAAATGTCCAAGTTATTCCATTATTATTGGTTGTAAATATCCAATCGACTTTTTCTTGCTTATGATCAACATATTTATAAACTAAACATTTTAATTTTAAATAGCCATCTTCAAGATATGGAACATCATAAATACCAATATAATAAACATTAGTATCATATAATAAAGTTCCAGTTGTAAATGTTTTACCACCATCTTGACTAACATATATATCAATATTTTTGGTACTATCCATCGAAGTGTTTGGAACTACAAAAGTTAATTGTTCATCAATGAAGTTAATTTGAGAAGCACTATTTAATGATAAAAATGTATTTCCTTCAGTTACGATATCAAAAGTTTTGCCATCATCTTCGCTAACAATGACTTTAGTTAATAATCTTTGACCTAACGCATAATCTAAAACAGCATATCTTAAGATTTTATTATCAAATCTTTTTTCATATAAGACTTCACAATCCGCTAAAGTACGTGGTTTGTCTACTAGAGTTTCATGGTCTTCTTCAAATTCATTATCAATTTCCTCATCATATAATGAATTATCACTTGATGAATTAGATTGTCTATCTGGATATAATTTTTCACGTTTATTAATAGTTCCATTTTCATTGTAATAAACTTCTTCAACTTTCATAAGTAAATTATTAGAATCATAATAATAGTATTTTACAAAGAATGGGTTGTCGTAAGGTTCATTATCAGGATGAAATTTTACATTTTGATAATCAGCAATAATTTTTACTCTGTCGCCCCTAATAAAAGGATTTTTATATTCGTAAAATTCAATAACAGAATCATCATTACTTTTAAGACAAACAATATAAGATCGATCATCAAAAACCTTATAATACTCTTTACGGATACCAAATGCATTATTAAAAAAGAAAAAGAAAATAACATAATATAGTAAGATAACACCAACTAATACTAAAGAAAGAATACTCATAATGAGAATATGAGATTTGGTTTCTTTATTAAAGATAAGTTTTAAATTACCAATAATAAAGAAGGTTAAAAGAAGAAAACTAACTAATAAGAATAACCATAATCTTATTTTTAAATTATTTAAATATAGAATAAAATTTAAAGCAAAGAAGATGATAATAGCAAGTAAATCATATTTAATAATATTTATGTTTTTTAATTTATTTAAGATATTCATAACTATCACCTACTTTAGAATTATTTTATCGCTATAATTATTTAAATATTTATTTAAATAGGTATCTTTTAATATTAAAGTAATTCCATCAATAGTAAATTGTGATTCTTGAGATACTTTGATCTTTTCAGAAACTTCAGATTGTGTTTTACGAGTATAAGTTAAAGTATTATTTCTTATAGTATAAGTGCCACTTGATATTTCAAGAGTTTCTTTGTTATTATTTTCATCCTTAGCCATAACAACTAAATTGGCACTATAAGTAGTATTTTCTTCTTTGATATTACCATAGATTGAAAAATATACTTCAATATTATCGGATTCATACTTATAAATTTTAAAATCAGCTTTTTCTTTATATAATTTATATTGATAGGTATTACAATAGTGACCATTTTTAATATGATAATTAATAGTATTATAAAGAAGATTACTAGTAACATTATAATCAATAATAGTAATATCATTTACTGAGTCATAGTAATAAGTAGTATTATTACAGTTAATATGTTCTAACTTATTAACATAGTCTTTAGCTTCACTTAGTAAGACATAACGACTTCTAAAACTTTTATAGGAATAACTATCATCGACATTTTGCATGTAGAAAGAAAACTTAGGAACACCTAAATCAATTATCTTATTATCATTATGATTATATATTTCGTGCTTAATAGTATAACCAAAGGGATATAGTTTAAAAAGAATGATAAAGATAATTACAATAATTATTAAAGATGAATAAAATATTCTATCTCTAAATTGCTTTTTTATTTTTAATCTTTCAGTTTGAACTATTTCTTCAAGATTAAGATTTTTTTTCTTTTGAATTTGTAAAATATTATAAATATCTGTATCAAGAATATCAGCTAGTTTTTCTAAAATAGAAATATCTGGAAGACTTAATCCTCTTTCCCATTTACTGACTGCTTTATCTGTAACAAATAATTTATCTCCTAGTTCTTGTTGTGTTAAACCTTTTTTCTTACGTAGTTCGGAAATATTTTTACCAACTTTAATAATATCCATACTCTCGCCTCATCGTAATTATATTATAAATAATAAATATTTTAAATCGACTGTTAGTTTAGAATGTAAAAATGCAAAAAAAAGAGTATTGATTACTCTTTACATTTTAGGTGCTGATGATTCTGGAGTTGGTTCTCCTACAAATTGCATCATTATAGCTCTTTTTTCATTATCAATTACATATTTAGCAAATTCTTTTTTATCACCATTATTTTCTACTAAAGATAAGAAACTACTAATATCAATTTCGTTAATGTAAATTCTTTGACGAGCAAGAGAAATCTTTTCACTCATATTGGAATATATTACATAGTAGCCTTCCGTTTCTTTACCATTGATGATGTTTTCTTTATCTTTATTTTCTTTATAAGCTAATAAGTCAACACAGTAAATATAATCTAAAAAATATAGGAAAGTAGCAAAATCATATTGTAATTTATATTTTTCTTTAGCAATATTATATTTAGCTTCTAAATCTTTTAATCCTTCATTATTTTTGTACATATAATTAATTTTAACAAAGTAATCTTTAGAAACACCTAATAGAATAGCTAATTTAGTTAATTCACAATCATACATTTCATAGTTATGTAAGCTAGAAATAACTATACCATTACTTAACATACGAAGATTTTCTGAAGGAATTTCTCGTTCAGGAAAAGTCACATTATGAATTTTAGAATAAATTTTTTCGGCAATATTTTGAGTTTGGGCTTCCATAATTAAGCGACCCATATTGTAACTTTGATTTATACCTACTTCATTATTTTTAGGATTGGTTTGAACAGCATGATGAAGTTCATGATAAACAGTTATTTCTCTTAATGGTTCACCTAAATTATCTCTAATATAAATTGTTTTTGTTTCGGGATCACGATAACCTTTAACATCTAAACCATTCTCTTTAGCTACGCGATGATTTTCATCATAAAATTCAATTTTATTAGCATAAGTTAAAGCATTTTTAATTAAATCTTCAAGAGTAATACTTTCGGGTATTAAATTTTCTTCGGTAATTACTGAAAAATAATTTAAATAATAATTTAGAGTTAAATTATCTATATCTGGTCTTTTTTGTAAGATTATTTTTTTTATTTCTTCATTCAAAGTAAACACCTCTCGTCTTGT
>CANQFI010000068.1 GCA_947598455.1 uncultured Bacilli bacterium
GCATTTTTGACCCTTGATAATGCGTCGGCTACTACATCGACAGATGGTGAGCATACTTCAGCTTTAGATTCTTACATTACGACAAAAGATATTACTTTATGTACAATTGGAACATCAGGTTCTGGTTCAGTAACAGTTACTGATGCTAAGGATGGTATGCCGAGATTAATTGGTACATCATCTCGAGATGCAGAGTGGCATGGTGGAGAGTGTCATACTTATCCTGTTTCCTATGTAAAAGCGCATTATATTAAAACTTCGATGGATAATAGTAGTTTCTATCGAAATAAAGGTATTTGGTATACTGGACCGAATGATACAAGAGAGCATGGTGAAACATTAGAAGATGCATGGGATAATGCTGAAAAACGTGGTCGTGAACCTTATACTAATCGTTCACAAGAAGAAAAAGATAAATGGTCGGTCTTTGTTGGTTCTAAAGAAGAAGATGGTGTTATTAAGGGAAATTTAAATATTTTCCCAGTAAGTATGACAACGGCACGAAATTTATATCAATATACTTATGAATTTTCGAAGATTGGTACTTATACAGATGGTAGATTAGGTAGAATTATGGGAGATGCTGCTTCTATAATTTCACAAAATGCACGAACGTGCTTCTATGAAATTATTGAAAATATTTGTGTATGTTGTGGTGATCCTATAGTTGCACATACTAATGTAAGTGTGCCGTCGCCGCAGGAGTTTGTTGAAAGTACAGGATACCCTTATGAATTTAATAGAGAAACTGATGGAAATTCGAAAGGTGTAGTTGGATTTAGTACAACAACTGTTGCAACGTCTGACTTAAATGGTTCTACTAATAGAGTGCTTGCTAGTAACTGGACTAATAAGGGTGTATTCTATTATGGTAGTAATAAATTAGAAACTAATAAAGGTGCTGTAGCATTAGAAGAAATTCAATCACTTGGTGAAAATGTATACTTAAATGATTCTTCTGGTAATGGTCCTGAGTACTCATTTGAGTTAAAGCCTTCTACTATAGCGGCGATTAGAGATTATAATGATATGTATGGTTATACTGTTAATTTTGATAATTTAAAACTATATGGTAGAGCTTCGATTCAACCTTTAGGTTCATGTAGTGATCCAAATCATTGTACATGGTTCACAGGTTCAGGTTCTGAGGAAATAGAAGAAATGAATAATAAAATTGCTAACTTTGGTCACTATGGTAGTGTGTTCTTAGAAAATTTCGATGATATAGTTGGAACTACTGGTGCTGCTAATATTCACAATTTAAGTAATTTAACTGATGCTTCTGCAGTTTGTGAACTTGTTAGAAAAGATAATGCTTCTTCTGCTGCTAGTGATTTAAAACGATTAATTGATACTAGAGAATGTAGGTGGATTGACTACATTGAAACTTCTAATTCAGTTTTAAATATGTGGGATGAAACTCCAAAGATAGAATATTATAGATTGGCATTTAAATAGAAAGGAGTGAGAACATATGAAAGAATCCTATTGGGGTTATTGGTTTATAATACTTGGTATATTTATTGCATCTGTTATGATGCTTACAAATGATGCTACAACATCAAATACTCAAGATTATTATCAATTAAAAGAAGTTGCAAATAGTGCGTTGTATGATGCAATAGATTATAGATATTATGCACAGACTGGACAAGTAAGAATCTTAAAGGAAGTTTTCGTTGAAAACTTCCTAAGAAGATTTGCTGAAACTGTCTCAGTTACTGATAGTTATAATGTACAGTTTTATGACTTATATGAGTCTCCTCCTAAAGTAAGTGTCAAAATATCAACAACGACTGCTGGATTTATAATTGGTAGAGATGTGGATACTTCTGAAGGAAGTGCTGTAACAGATTTGGATGTTGTAAATTCTATAGATTTAATTGTTGAATTTGACGATGCTAATATTATATGTGATGCGGATGGAGTTTGTAGATCTGATAAAATGGATGGTAGTTTTTGTGATTATTATCCATAGGAAGTAAATAAGGAGGAATAAGAATGGGAAATTTACTTGTACCTTTTAAAAAGTTTTTGAGTAATAAAAACACAATTACAATTTTGGGTATATTAATTGGTTTAGTGGTTTTATATTTAGGATATAGTTGGAGGGTTACACAATCTGTTCAACCTACAAATATTCCGTATTGTAATGCTACTTTAATAGCAGGGACAAAGATTACTGATGATTATATTAGTTATGCTCAGGTTCCTAAAGATATGGTTAGTAATATGACAAATTTAGTTACACAACCTAATGAAATTGTTGGTAAGCTTGTTTCATATGATTCTAAAATTGCTAAAAATGGTTTCTTTTATAGTGAACTATTAATTGATGAAAGCCAAATGCCAAATTCAATTTTCTCTGATCTTCAAGATGGTTATACTGTATATGCTTTAGATGTTGATAATAAGAAGACTATGGCTAATTCAATAATGCCTGGTGATGATATTGACTTATATATGCAGTCAACTGATGAAGATGATGATGGTAAATTAATTTATGGTAGATTTATAAAACAAATTCAAGTATTAGCAGTTAGGGATGGAAGTGGTAATAATGTTTTTGCTGATAAAGATCATCCTTTAGAGTCTAAATATTTATTATTTGCAGTTCCTGAGGATTTGTTCTTGTTACTTAAAAAGGCTGAATATTTAGGAATTAATATTGAACCTATTGGTAGAAATGAGTCATATACTGTTAATGCACAAGCAACTGAAATATCTAATGAAGAATTGCGTGCACATATTATTAATCAAACTCATATTTTAGCTAATGAGTGTACTGATTTAACTATTTGTTAATTGTTATACATTAAAATAAAAAGAGGGTGCTTTTATGGATGAGAAGAATGTTTTCTCCCAAATGGATTTTGGCCCATTATCGGAATTTTTGGAAGATGATGATGTTACAGATATTTCTTATAGTAATAGTGGTCAAGTTTGGTTAAAGACATTGTCAAAAGGTGTTTATCAAGTTGAACGACCTGATATTAATAATCCTTTTATGGAAAAATTAGCCTTTCAATGTGCAAATGTTATGGGTAGAACTTTCAATATGGCTCATCCATTTCTTGACTCTGAAAGTGCTGAATTACGTATGAATTTTGTTCACGATTCCATTGCTACAAATGGAATCGCGTGCTTGATACGTAAAACTCCTGCTAAAATTCGTTTAAATAAAGAAAAATTAATTAGTGAACAATATATTACCGATCAAATGCATGATTTTTTAATAAAATGTGTTTGGGGGCATTGCAACATAATGATTGCAGGAGAAACTGGTTCTGGTAAAACAGAACTTGTTAAGTATTTAGCTAGTAATACAAAGGAAGACGAAAAAATTATATCTATAGAGGATACTTTGGAACTTCACTTAGATAAAATCTTTCCACATCGTGATATTGTAGCAATGAAGACGAATAATATTGCTTCTTATACTGAAGCCTTAGTAGCCTGCATGAGACAAAACCCAATTTGGATATTACTTGCCGAGGTTCGTTCAGCTGAAGCTGTTATGGCTGTTCGTAACTCTATTTCTTCTGGTCACCATATTATTTCAACAATCCATGCCGATAAGGCATCAAGTATACCAATGCGTATGTATGCGTTACTTGAAGGTAGTCAAGATATCGAACAATATTTGTCTTCTATACATAGATATATTCAAATTGGAATATATGTTAAAGGTTATTATTCAAAGGCTTTAAATAGGTTTCAGCGTGAAATTATGGAAATTTGTGAATTTTATGTTGATGATGATACTAATAGGCCAAGATCTAATATTTTATATTCTAAGACGTTAGATGGTAGGGTTACATTACATAATCCAACTAAGAAGTTGATAGATTACTTAGCTATTGGTAATGTTTATTTTGAAAATGATGATATTTTTGGTTTGGGCGATGCTGAATCTAAAGAAGACTTATCTAATTTAAGAGATAGTAAAGATGATAATTATGCTAATAAAGAAACTAAGAATGCATTAATTGATGCCTTAAACTCTAATAATGAAAATGTAGGTGATAGTAATACTGGTGCAACTGATGTAGGAAATCAGACTAGTGGAAGTATAGTTTCTAATGTAAATCCACAAATTAATGAAAGTTTGGATGTAACTATAACTTCGCAACCTGTACAACCATCACCAGTAGTTGCTTCAGTACCAACACCTCAACCTACTATTCAAGCACAAAGTGCTGTTACTAATACTAATGTTGTAACGCCACCTAGTCAGGTTACTCCATTACAAAATGGATCTATACCTACTGCGTTTCCGTCTCCGGTTGCACCAAATAGTAGTGTTCAAAATCAAGCAATTACTCAACCTATTGTTAGTAATCCACCAATAGCTGCTAATATTTTTCCAACTGCAACGGCTCCTAATGTAATACAGAATAATCAAGGTGTAGGATCTGTTCAGACACCTGTAAGTACAAATGATGTTTTATAATAAGAAGGTGATTTTATGGAATTAGTTATATGGCTAATTATAGCGGTTTTTGTTTTAGCTTATCGTTATAATACTGGTGATAATGTTTATAAATTTTTTGCTGATACTGTTTCAAGTGTCTATAATACTTATGCACCATATAGTTACAGAGAAGTAAAAGAAAAAGTTAAAGAACTAGGATATGAATATTCTGCTAGGCAATATGCAACACAAGTTTTATTAATGGGTGGTGTAGCAGCTGGTATAACTTTTCTATATTTCTATAGTGTTCCAATAACTATTGTTTATACGATTATTGCTGTATGTTTTGTACCTTATTTAAATTACTTAAGAACGCAACGATTATATAGTGAATATATCTTTGAACAAGTTCAAGTTTATACTACTAACGTTATTATGGAGTTTAATACAACACAAAGTTTTGTTAAAGCTTTAGAAGGTGTTAGAGATTCAGGAATTTTACAGGATCCAGTTTTAAGAGATGTAAAAAGAATGATTCAAATGTCTTATGATAATGGTACTATTGATGAATCAATAGAATTCTTTAATAGTGCTTATCCATATTATATGGTAAAAAATATGCATCAATTGTTCTTACAAATTACTAAAGAAGGTGCTAGAGATTCTGGTGAAGCTCTAGAATTAATGTCAATGGATATAGATGCTTTAGTTGAAGGTGTATATCGTGATAGAATGGATAGACAAACATTCCATAAAAAGTTTTTAACATTTGGTATGGCATTGTTCTTATTAGTTTTGGTTATGCAATTACTTTTTGGTAGATCAGAATATTTAGTTATGCTTGAAAAATGGTATGTAAAGTTAATCTTACATGCAATTATTATTGTTAATTGTTATTTCTTAATAACTGGTGAAAAATATTATAATGAAGATGTGGGGGTTGAATAGCTATGTATTTTGAAATAATTGTTATTGGAATTATTGCATTTATTGTATTAACTGCTAATGGTTATGTTAAACCTAATAAATTTATTCAAGATAATCAAGATATCTTTATGAAATTAAAAGAAGAGGATTATGATTTCTTGGTTAGAGCTAAATATGGTGAAGGACTTGATTCCGATGTTTTGTATCAAAAGAGAATTAAAAATGGTTTAATAGTTATTATTTTATTAATCTTTATTATGTTATCTAATTTAACACTTGTTAAAGTAGTATTAGCTTGTGTTGGTGGATATGGTATGTTTAAATTAGATTATATTAATTTAAAAAACTTTTATAAAGCCCATTTGTTACAAATAGATTCGATGTTGCCTTATTATTTAAAAGGTTTAGAAATATTAATTCAACACTATACTGTACCAGTTGCTTTAGGTAAGTCAATTAATGATGCTCCAGAAATATTTAGAGAAGGATTAATTGATATGATTAATAAGATTAATGCAGGTGATGCAACTGTTACACCATATATGGAATTTGCTCAAATGTATCCAGTACGTGATTCAATGCGTATGATGCGTTTATTATATCGTTTAAGTTTAGGCCGTCAAGAGAGGAAGCAAGAACAATTAATTACTTTCTCAAAGACCATTTCTAATTTACAACAAAAAGCTCGTGATACAAGATATAAGGAACGTTTGGATAAAATGGAAAATAAAACAATGAGTATGCTTGTTTGTACTGGTATTGGAGTTATGATTTTACTTTTAATTGCGGTTATGAATATGATTGGTTCATAAAAATGTAATTTTATATTACATTTTTTTTAATTTTTAAATTTTATATGTTATAATTTGGTTAGTAAAATCCTAACAGGGGGGTATAGTATTATGAAAAAGAAAGTTGTAATAATTGGTGCTGGACCAGCTGGTCTAACAGCTGCTTATGAATTATTAAAGAGAAATAGTAACTATAATGTTATAATTTTAGAAGAAAGCGATTCAATTGGAGGAATTTCTAAAACTGTTAATTATAAAGGCAATAGAATGGATATTGGTGGTCATAGATTTTTTTCTAAAGAGGAACGTGTAAATGATTTTTGGGAAAAAATTATGCCTATACAGGGGAAGCCATCTTTTGATGATAAGGAGTTAAATAAAGAAAAAATATTAGCTGAAGGAGGGCCAGATCCAGAAAAAGAAGATAATGTTTTTTTAGTTAGAGATAGGGTTTCACGTATTTATTATTTAAAAAAATTTTTTGATTATCCAGTTAGTATGAAGTTTCAAACTTTTAAAAATCTAGGATTGGTTAGAACTATTCAAAGCGGTTTTAGTTATTTGAAAAGCATTTTTATTAAGAAAAAAGAAGATAATTTAGAAAATTTTTATATTAATCGTTTTGGAAAAAAATTGTATTCGACTTTTTTTGAAGGTTATACTGAAAAATTATGGGGGAGACATCCTAAAAATATTTCTGCTGATTGGGGTGCACAAAGAGTAAAAGGGTTGTCTATTATTTCTGTTTTAAAAGATTCTTTTAGTAAATTATTTAATATTAAATCTAAAAATAAGGAAACGTCTTTAATTGAAAAATATATTTATCCTAAATATGGACCTGGTCAATTATGGGAGAAAGTTGCTTCAGAAATAGAAGCAATGGGAGGAAAGATTTTAAAAAATCATCAGGTTATTGAGATAAATAACGATAAAAAAAGTATTCAATCTGTTATTTGTTTAGTTGGTAATAATAAAAAAGAAATAAAAGGAGATATATTTCTTTCAAGTATGCCATTAAAAGATTTAGTTTGTAATATGAATAATGTACCTAAAAACATTTATAAAGTCGCTAATAATTTACCATATCGTGATTTTGTAACAATTGGTGTTTTAGTAAAAAAACTTAATTTAAAAAATGAAACTAAGATTAAAACTTTAAATAATATAGTTCCTGATTGTTGGATATATGTTCAAGAACAAGATGTTAAACTTGGAAGAATTCAAATTTTTAACAACTGGAGTCCGTATATGGTAAAACAACCTAAAGATACTGTATGGATTGGTTTAGAATATTTTTGTAATGAGAATGATGAATTTTGGAATATGAGTGATGAAGAATGTAGTAAGTTTGCTATTAATGAACTTATTAAGATGGGAATTATTAATGAGGATGATGTAATAGATTCACATAGAGAAAAGGTAAAAAAAGCTTATCCTGCATATTTTGATAGTTATAGTGAAATAGATAAAGTAATTGCTTTTGTAAATAAGTATGATAATTTATATTGTATAGGTCGTAATGGTCAACATAGATATAATAATATGGATCATTCAATGATGACGGGAATGAAGGCTGTTGATAGTATTTTAGATGAAGATATTAACAAGGATGATGTTTGGAATGTAAATACTGATAAAGATTTTCATGAAAGTAATGAAAATAAAGAGAATAAAAAAAATTTTTTGAAGATAAAAGAAAGATTTGAAAAGATAAAAATAAATAAATGGTTTATGTTACTATTAATGTTGGCTATACCTCTTATTTATTGGGGGACTAGTAGTTGGAATATTGATACTGATTCTTATTTCTTATTTAATCATGGAAAATATGTGTTAGAACATGGAATTCCTACAATTGAGCCATTTACAATGCATGAAAATATGCCTTTTGTAATGCAGCAATGGGTATTTGCGGTAGGGTACTATTTAGTTTATAACAAACTTGGAAAAACATGGGTATTTATTTTTCTAATTTTATTTAATTATTTACTAATGTATGTAATGTATAAGTTATGTATGTTAGTTAGTAATAAAAATTATGTTTTGTCAGCAATTTGTGCTATTGTGATTGATTTTCTTTTGTTAAAGTTAAGTTTTATAACAACAAGACCACAAGTTTTAACATATTTATTACTACTTTTAGAATTATATGTAATTGAGTTATTTAAGAGGAATGGAAAACCTAGAATATTATTGTGGATACTACTTTTCTCGTTAATTCTTATTAATTGTCATGCGGCGATGTGGTGGTTTATATTTATTGTTATGTTACCTTTTATTGTAGAAGGAATTTGTGAAAAATTTATTTTAAAACAGGAATCTATATGTGATTTTAGATGGTATTTCGTTATTATATTGTTAGCTTTTTTAGTTGGTTTTATTAATCCCTATGGAATTAAGGCTATTACATATTTTATAAATTCGTATGGAGGATCTGATGCTGAAATAATAGCTGAAATGATACCAGTAAAGATTTTTAGTCTTGCAGGTAAATATATAATTGGAATATTATTTTTATATTTTGTTATATATATGTATGCCAAAGAAAAAAAATTTAGTTATTTACTTATGGCTTTTGGTTGTATGGTTTTATGTTTTATGGCTCGAAAAAGTTTTTGTTTATTTGCAATGTTTGTCACATATCCTTTATGTTATTTCTTTAAAGATTTATTTAGATGTAATTGCTTAGAAAAATCAAGTATTATTCCAAAGAAATTTTTTTCCAAAACATTTGCTATGTTAGCAGTTGTTATCTTATTAGTATTTGGGATAATTTCAGGTAAAAAAGTTTTGGATAATCAGGAAGAGTCTTATCTTGATGATGGAATTGAAAAATTAATTAATGAGTATGATACTAAAGATATGAAAGTATATTGTAATTATAATATTGGTGGTTATTTAGAAATGTATGGGATTAAAGCATTTATTGATCCAAGAGCAGAAATATTTTATATGACAATGGATGGAGGAATAGATATTTTTGGTGATTATGTGGTATCGCAAAGTGGAACAGGTAATATTGATGATTTTATAGAAGCATATGATTTTACACATTTATTTGTAGTTTCATATGATAGATTGTATTTTGAAAAAGAAATAAAAAA
>CANQFI010000069.1 GCA_947598455.1 uncultured Bacilli bacterium
GATGGTATGTTTATTGTTATTGAAATTGATAAATATAGTGATGTAGTTAATTATTATAAAGAAAATTTAATGAGAGGAAATATATAATATTTCTTTTTTGTTGTTTTTGTAAGAAAAAATTATTATAATGTTATAGAAAGGAAGTAATAAATATGGATGTTGAAAAAGCTGTTGCTACATTTTTAGCTTTTGGTTTAGGTCTTATTATATTATTTTTAGTTTTACTTATTGCATGGTGTGTATTTTATTATATGGGAGTTTGGAAACTTTATAAAAAGGCTGGACGTCCTGGATGGAATGCTATTGTTCCATTTTATAATAGATATATACTATGTGAAATGGTTGGTTTAAAATGGTATTGGTTTTTAATGAGTGCTTCATTATATATTGTTCATATAGTTTTAAACGGAAGTGGTGGCACTATAATATTGATTGCTGACTTAGCTGCATTAATAGCCAATATTAACATTTATTATAATTTATCAAAGAAACTTAATAAGGATAGTTCTTGGGTTATCTTATTGTTCCTTTTTGGGGGAGTTATGTTACCTTTATTGGGGTATGGAAAAGATGAGTGGTATGCTAATGCACTAGTAACACCTAATGGTTTTTTTGATAGCTTTGGTGGTAATAGTGGACAACAAGTTCAGGGCAGTGTACCTGTTCAAGGAGTTCAACCGGTTCAACCTGAAGTGGCACAACAATTTGCACAAGGAGTTCAACCAGTTCAACCTAGTGAAGTGCAACAAACTACTTCAGAACCCGTTCAATCTGTTGTTTCAAAACAAGAACAATCTACAGTAGTAGATTTGCCTACGAATACTAATAACAATAATTAATCTTCAAAAATAGAATAATTTATTTATTCTTTTTTTTGTGGTATTATCTTTTTAGGTGATATTTATGAAATACGAGTATAAGACTAAAGGAACATGTTCTGGAATAATTAAATTTGATATTAATGATAATGTTATTACTAATATTGAATTTGTTGGTGGTTGTCCTGGAAATTTAAAGGCAATTTCTAAATTATTAGATGGTCAAACAGTTGAATATATCGAAGAAAAATTAAAAGGTAATCAATGTGGTATGAGAGGTACTTCTTGTGCAGATCAATTAGCGATTGCTGTAAGAACTGCTTATGAGGAGAATAATAAATAATGAGTAAAAAAAAGCAGAGAAAAAAACAATATAAAATAGAAATACCTGATAAAATAAGAGTATTATTTGGTAAATTTTATTTTTTTTCTTTTTTATATTTAATTTTTTTCTTAATAATTTATCCTTTCTTTTTAATAAAGAGGATTAGCTTATTAAATTTATTAGCATTTCTTATTTTTTTAAGCTTATTTTATATATGGATTATAATAGATATTTTTAAAAAGAAAAAAGAATATAGTTCTAATTTATTTGTGATTTTATTATTGTCAGTAATTATTGCAATATCATTTTCAGTAATTAAATTGTTGATTTTTCTTGAAATTTAGTATATTTTTTGTATAATACATGTTATAATTGTTTAGTTGTTACTAAAGGAGGTGCAATATGAGAACTTATAAAGCAAATTTACCAGAAGGTGTTAAAAAGAAATTCGGAACTTTAAGAGGAGTTAAAGTAAAATTAGTAGCTAAAGATACTAAAAAGAGTACTAAGAATAAAAAAGAAGGTAAGTAAGATATTTCAAACAGATGAAAGTCTGTTTTTTCTTTGGTATAATTTAAGTGGTGAGGATAATGAAAAAATTATTACTTGTATCAGTTTGTTTAATTTTATTGGTTGGTTGTAATAAAAAAGAAAATAAGGTAGATACAATTGATGATAAAGAGTACAAGTTTGTATTAAAAAAGAAAGATGATAGTAAAGAATATATTATTTTTAATGAAGTTAGAAAATTAAATGTTGATGATGAAGAGTATATTCTTAAAAATTTAGAAGTTAATGTAATTTCTGATGATATAGATAATATTAATTTAGAAATTAAGACTTTTGTTAATAATAGTAATAAAAATTATGTATTAAGTAATAATAAATTAATTAGTGGAAATGTTATAGATTATGACTATTATATGAATGAAAAATATTTGTCTATTATTCAAAAGTATTATTTATATGTTGATGGCATAAAGGGTGAAGAAAATGATAATGTATATAATATTAATTTAGATACTGGTCAGATTATTAGTAATAATGATTTATTAAAAGAATTTGGATTGGATGAAGAAAAACTTTATGATAGATTAGAAAAGAGTATAATAAGTGAAGATGTATTGTATACGTTATTAAATATTAGAAATAGTGGTTATAAATTATTTGTTAATAATGATAACCAATTAGGAATTATATACTATGAAGTAAATGATGAAGAAAGTATAAGAAAAGAACTAATTTTAAATTAGTTCTTTTAGTTAAATAAAGCTACTTAAACCACTCATACATATTTTATTAATGAATAAAGCGATATTAGCTGGTTCTTCTTTACAATTATTTCTAATCCAGTTACGAATGATACCAACCGAACCATCAACAATAAAACTATATATTTTGTCTAAATCTTCTTTAGAAGCTTTTTTTAGGAGTTTTTGCCATTCTTCAATACTTTCTTTATATACTAATAGTAAAATTCTTCTTAAGAAGGTATGATCACCATTATCTCCTAATAGTCTGGTGTATGTTTCTTTACGACTATATATAGTGTCAAGTATTTTACTAGTAAAAGAAATTAAGTAATTTCGTTTAATTTCAATTATATGTTGTTTTAAATCATTTATTAATGAATTTTCAATTTTTAAAACTAAATCATTGACATCTTTATAATATTTGTAATAAGTTGTTCTATTTATATTAGCATGTTTACATAATTCTAAGACAGTAATATCTTCTAAATGATTTTCTTTTAATAAAACTAATAAAGTATTTGTTATTTTTTTCTTAGTATTTAAAATCCTTTTATCCATATTATCACCTTTTACCATTTTTATTATAGTATAATAATATTTAAAAATCAACACGCTGTTTATTTGTAAAATTTGATAATTGTTAAATAAATATAAATAAAAGATTATGAAATAAAATATTAGCACTTATGTGTTGACAGTGCTAATCAAGAGTGGTATTATTCAATTAGTTAACAAAGGAAGATGAATATGAAGAAAAAACAATTTAAAACAGAATCAAAAAAAATATTGGATTTAATGATAAATTCAGTATATACAAATAAAGATATATTTTTAAGAGAATTAATATCTAATGCAAGTGATGCGATTGATAAATTATATTATAAATCTTTAACTGATCGTAAAGTTAAATTAGATAAAGATGATTTTCGTATAAAAATTGATTTAGATAAAGATAAGAGAATAATTACTATTACTGATAATGGTATTGGTATGAGTGAAGAAGAATTAGATGAAAATTTAGGTATTATAGCTAAGAGTGGTTCTTCTTTATTTAAAGAAATGAATGAAAAGAATAAAGATATTAATATTATTGGCCAATTTGGTGTTGGTTTTTATTCAGCATTTATGGTTGCAAGAAAGATAAGAGTATTAAGTAAAGCTTTTGGTAGCGATGAAGCTTATGAATGGATAAGTGATGGAGCTGAAGGATATACTATAAATAAAGTTTCTAAAGAAGATGTTGGGACAGAAATTACTTTGTATTTAAAAAATAATACGGATAATGAGTCTTATGATGAATTTTTAGAGCCAAGAAGAGTTGAAGGAATAATTAAAAAGTATTCTGATTATGTTAAATATCCAATTGTTATGCAAAAAGAAGTAGAAGAAGATACTACTGACGATAAAAAGGATAATTCTTCAGAAAAAGAAAAAGTTTTAAAAGATGAAACTATTAATAGTATGATTCCTATTTGGAAAAGAAATGAAAGTGAAGTAACAGAAGACGAATATAATAGTTTTTATGCTGATAAATTTTATGATTTTGAAAAACCTTTAAAAGTTATACATAGTAGTGTTGAAGGTCAAATATCTTATAATTCATTGATGTTTATACCTTCTCATGCACCTTATGATTACTATACTAAAGAATTTGAAAAAGGTTTACAATTATATTCTAATGGTGTCTTAATTATGGATAAGTGTGCTGATTTACTTCCTGATTATTTTAGCTTTGTTAAAGGATTAGTTGATAGTGAAGATGTATCACTTAATTTATCAAGAGAAACACTTCAACAAGATAGACAAGTTAGATTAATTGCTAAAAGTGTTGAAAAGAAGGTTAAAAGTACTTTAGAGGACTTATTAAATGAGAATAGGGAAGAATATGAAAAGTTCTTTGATGCATTTGGAATGCAACTTAAATATGGTATTTATAGTAGTTATGGAATGAATAATGAAATATTACAAGATTTATTACTATTTTATAGTTCTAAGGAAAAGAAACGTGTTACTTTAAAAGAATATGTTGCTAATATGAAAGAGAAACAAGATAAGATTTATTATGCTTCTGGTGAAAGTATTGATAAGATAGATTTACTTCCTAATGTAGAAAGATTTAAAGATAAAGATTATGAAGTATTATATTTATGTGATTATATAGATGAATTTACTATTCAAGCATTAATGGAATATGATGGTAAAAAATTTGCTAATGTTGCTTCTATTAATGATGAATTAGATGAACCTGAAGAAAAAGAAAAATTAGAAAATCGTAATAAAGAAGCAGAAAAGATGTTTGAAGTAATGAAAAAAGCTTTGCCTGATGTTAAAAATATTAAATTTACGAATAAACTTAAAAATCATCCTGTATGTTTAAGTACGGAAGGTAATATTTCATTAGAAATGGAAAAAATTATGAATACGATGCCTACAGGAGAAAATATTAAAGCTGAAATTGTTTTAGAAATTAATGAAAATCATCCGATTGCTAATAAATTGGAGGAGTTGTTTAATGATGACAAAGAAAAATTAGCTGATTATACAAAGATTTTATATAATCAAGCAAGATTGATTGAAGGATTACCTATTGAAAATCCAACAGAATTAACTAATTTGATTTGTGATAACTTAATTAAAGAAAAATAGTAGTAATACTATTTTTTTTGATAAAGTTGATATAAAAAAATATTAAAAAAAGGTAATTAAAATGTTTCAATAGAAAAAATATAATTTTGTATTATTGATACTAAATGGATAATATATGTATGTTAAAATTATTTTAGTTATATTTTTTTTAAAACTTAATGAGTTATGTTAATAATTTATATGTTTATAATTTTTATGAAGATGAAAAGTTTAGTTTAGAGGTTTAGTTAAAGAATTAATTTATTATTTGTGATTTAGGTAGTTTTACTATCTTTTTCTTTTGTTCTAATATTTTATTTGCTATAATAAATAAAATTTAGAGGTGTTATATGGTTGAAGTTAAAACAATAGAAAATGATATGGAATGGCTTAGAAAAATAAGTAAAAATGTTGATATAAACTATGATGATATAACTGATGATATTAAAATATTAGATGAATATTGTATAAATCATGGAGTATTTGCAATGGCTGCTATTCAACTTGGAATTGATAAAAGAATTATTTATATAAAGAATACTGATTTAAAAAAGGTAGATGATGATAATTGGAATGAAGCAATGATAGTTATTAATCCTCTAATAAAGAAAAGAGAGGGAATAACTGAATATTGGGAAGCTTGTGCTAGTTGTTTAGATAATATGGGTTTAGTTTTAAGGCCTTATAAAGTTTTAATAACATATCAAGATTTAAATGGTAAAAAGCATCAAAAGACTTTTAAAGGATTTTCAGCAACCGTTTTTTCCCATGAGTATGATCATTTAGATGGTATACTTCATATGGATAAAGCAATTGATTTAAAAGTTATGTCACAGGAAGAGAGAAGAGAATTTAGAAAAACACATGATTATAAAATATTAAAAAAAGATGGTGATTTCTTAGAATTGGAGAAAAAATGGCAAAAGAAGTAAAAACAAATGCAATGAGAATTTTAGAAACTAAAGGGATTGGTTATGATGTTTATTCTTTAGATATTAAAGAAGCATTGGATGGAGAAACAGTAGCTAAATTACTTAAAGTAGATGAAAATAAATTTTTTAAAACATTAGTTACTGTTGCTAAAAGTAAGGAACATTATGTTTTTATGGTACCAGTTAATGAAACATTAGATTTAAAAAAAGCTGCTAAAGTAGTAGGAGAAAAAGATATTGAAATGCTTCCTTTAAAAGAATTATTACCTTTAACTGGATATGTTCATGGTGGATGTTCACCTATTGGAATGAAAAAACAATTTAAGACTGTTATAAATAGTAGTTGTGAATTATATGAACAGATATATTTTAGTGGAGGTAAGATAGGAATTTCAGTTAAAGTTAATAAGGATGATTTTATTAACAAGATGAAGATTATAGTAGCAGATGTAGTAAGGTAGGTAGATATGAAAGTATTAACACTTAAACAACCATGGGCTTCATTAGTAGCTAATGGGTATAAAATATATGAATTTCGAAGTTGGAAAACTAATTATCGTGGAGAAATATATATACATGCAGGTTGTGGCGTAGATAAAGAAGAGTTAGGTAGAGTAAAAAATTATGGTATAAATTTTCCAAAGAAAAAAATTCTTTGTAAAGTAACATTAGAAGATTGTATTGAAATAGATGATGAATTTAATGAAATGGTAAATAAACTAGATGAAAATGTTTATGGTCGAAAAAGAAGAAGTGGTTATGCTTGGAAATTAAGTAATATACATAAAGTAAATGTTAATAAAGAAGTAAAAGGTCAATTAGGATTATGGAATTATAGCGACGATAATTAAAATATATGGGTAAATAACTAAATATTATAATATAATGTGATTAAGGAGGGGAATATATGATAAAACAAAAGAGTAAAGGAACATTAATAGTTATTTCAGCACCTAGTGGTAGTGGAAAAGGTAGTGTTATAGAAGGATTATTAAAAAATGATAGTAAGAATAGATGGCTTTCTGTATCAACAACTTCTAGACCTATTAGAACTAATGATATACCTGGAGTTACATATAATTTTGTAACAAAAGAAGAATTTGAAAAGAAAATAGAAGAGGGGTATTTCTTAGAATATACTAATTATGTTGGTAATTATTATGGGACACCTAAAGAATTTATTAGTGATAAATTAAATAGTGGAATAGATGTAATATTAGAGGTAGAGATAGAGGGTGCTAGTAATATTAAAAAATTAATACCAGAAGCATTATTTATTTTTATAATGCCACCATCTTTACAAGAAATGGTTAAAAGATTGAAAAAACGTGGTACTGATTCAAAAGAAAAAATATTAGAAAGATTCCATACAGCTTATAAAGAAATAAATGAAGTTACTAAATATAATTATGTTGTAGTTAATGATAAATTAGATGAGGCGATAGATAAGGTAGAAGCGATTATTAAAGCGGAAAAATGTCGTGTTGATCGTATTGAAGAAGTATTCTTAAATACAACAGAAGAAGAAATTCATGAATTATTAATGGATGATAAAGAATTTATTAATGAAGAGATAAAAATTTAGAATGAATGATTTCATTCTTTTTTTTAGTAATTTATGTTATGATATTAATAGTAAAATGGGAGATGGCTAGATGAACAATAAAAAAAGTAGGATATATGGTCGAGCGCAAAGAATCGAATTCTATGAAAAGGTAGGCTATTGTATAATTGCTATTGTAGTTGTTGCTTTAATTTTTTGGATAATAAGTAATCAAAAAGGTTTTGTTGATGATAATGTAAATTTTGCTTATTTAAAACAATATATGGAAGATAATGGATATATTTGTGAAATGATTCATAAAAATGGAGGGAGTTGTACATTACATAGTGATACAAGTACTTCAGTATTTATTAGATATGGAGATGGATTTGAATTTGTAATTAATTCTGATGCTTATAGTTTGGATATAAAGCATATATCTACTGAAGAAAATTTTTCTTTTAAAACATCTACAAGTGCTTTAGCTGGTTATAAAAGTAGAAATTATACTTGTGAAACAAAAGGCAATATTTTAGATGAATTAAGTAAATGTGTTGATGAAAATGGTGAAGAATTAAATTCAAATGCATATATTGGAGTAATTGAAAGAGCATTAAAAGATTTAAATAATTTTATTGATAGTTCAGGTTATAGTAAGGATGCTTTAATAGAAGATTATGAATGGCAAAAAAACTAGTATCCGTTAAATATACTAATGCGTTCATTGTTATATCATTGAACGTATTTTTTAAATTTTTATTATAATTCTTTTATAGTTCTAATTTTGTAATGTTTATTCATGAAAAAATACCTTTAAAGTTCTATCTAAGTATATTGTAATATATTTTTATATTATTTTTATTTAGTTGTGAACTTTAAAGGTATGATGATATTTTATTCATCTTTCTTTTTTTTATTTTTATTTTTATTTTCTTTAACATTTTTGGATTTTATATCTTTAACATCTTTTTTTTCTCTAGTAATATCAACTGGTTCATCAGGAACAATTAGTGTTGTAGTACCAGGAACTTCTGGTTCAGTTTTATCTTTTGTATAAAATATATAACCAATTATTTCTAAAACAGCATATATCATCATAATAATGCCTACTGTAGTTAAGAAAATATCGCCAATAACGATAGAATAAATTCCTGTTGCTATCAATAATAGAGATACTACTAATAATGGTAGAAATTTACCATTTTTATGGTTAATTGATAAAACATTAATAAATCTAATAATACCTGTAAATAAAATCCATGCTCCAACAATGAATCTTATGAATTGCTCAACAGTATCTGAGCGAAATATAAAAATGCAGGCAAAAATTAGTGAAATAATTGAAAATAGTAAAGAACTTTTTTTAGTAGGTATTTCTTCATTTTTCTTAGTTATAATGAAAATTATTAGATTAACTATGGATACAACACCTAGAATAACGCCTACTGTTATAGATAAAAATTTGACAACTTCTTCGGCTTTAGAAAATAGAATTGCTCCGATAATAAAATAAATAATTGAACTTATTAATGATGATTGTGATGAGTATGATTTAACTTTTATTTCCATAATAAGACCTCTTTCATTATTGTTATTATACAACATTGTAAAGATATTTAGCAATAAGTTGTGTTTTATAATATTTTATGTGCTATAATCCCGACTTTGACAGTTTTTAAAAGGTAAAAACTCCCAATCCCTTTATTTATAAGGGCTTGAGAGCTTTTTT
>CANQFI010000070.1 GCA_947598455.1 uncultured Bacilli bacterium
TTTTTCTTTATGTCAAATAATTTTACTTATATTCCGTATATTTTTAAATTGTGGTATTATAACAATGAACGGAGGAGTTCATATGAAAAAAGTAGTAATATTTGGTGGAGGTAGTGGTCTATCTCAACTTTTAAAAGGAATGATTGAATTTCCTATAGATATAACAGCCGTTGTAAGTGTATCAGATAATGGCGGTAGTACTGGAAAGCTACGTGAAGAATTTAGTATTCCCGCTGTAGGAGACATCACTAAAGTATTAATGGCTATGTCTGGAGAATCAAAAGGAGTTAAAGATTTATTTAATTATCGTTTTAAAAATGATACTAGTTTAGCAAATCACTCAATAAAAAATTTACTTATTACAGCTTTACTTGAAATGAAAGGTGATTTTGCTCATTCTTTACCAATACTTTGTGATTTATTGGATGTTAAAGGTAAAATTTTACCTCTTACTGAAGATAATGTTAATTTAATAGGAATAACTAAAGAAGGTTATGAAATAATAGGTGAAGCCGAAATAACTGAATCAAAAAGAAAAATTGTTGATTTAAAATATAATAAAAATGTCACCATAACACCTAAAGTAATTGAAGAAATAAAAAAAGCTGATTTAATTATCTTTAGTTCAGGTTCTCTTTTAACTAGTATATTACCTCATATTATTGTACCTGAAATAAGTGAAGCCATTGTCGCATCAAAAGCTAAAAAAATGTATATTTGCAATATGTTAACTCAACCAGGTGAAACTGACGATTTTAAAGTCAGCGACCATATTAAAGTTTTAGAAAAGAAACTTGGTAAAGGTACTATTAATGCTGTTATAGCTAATAACCTAAAAATACCTAAAAATATGGCTCTATTAGCTAAATCCGAAGGTAAAGATCCAGTCGAAATAGACGAAAAGAAATTAGAGAAAATGAATGTTCAACTTATTGCTGAAAAATTATTTAAAGTAGAAGATGGATATATTCGTCATGATGCCCTAAAAACCGCTTTTTTAATTTTTTCTTATCTAATGGAAGAGGAATAAAATGACTTTTACCACTAAAATCAAAGAAGAAATAACTAGTAATGATATATCCATTTTAGAATCACTAGTAGAACTATCTGCTTATATTCGTTTAAATGGTCAAATATCCAAAAACAAAATAATCCTTGTTATGGAAAATGGTTCAGTAGCTAGACGAATATATAAAGATATTAAATATAATTTTGGTGTTAATATCAAAATAACTATTCGTAATCAAAAAAGATTTAGAATAAAACAATTATATATTTTAGAAATCAATGATAAAGTACCATCCATCTTAGAATCTTTAAATATTATAAAAAATAATAAAAAAACTTTACCTGAAGAATACTTTTTGAATTCAGATGAAGAAAAGATTTCTTTCTTACGAGGAGCCTTTCTAGCTTGTGGAAGTATTAATGATCCTAGTACTGGTAGTTATCATCTAGAATATACTGCATCAACTAAAAAAGAATCAGAATATATAGCCAATCTCTTAAAATCATTTAAAATTACTGCTAAAGTTCTTAAACGTAGTAATCATTATATGATTTATATTAAGAGTGCTGAAATGATTAGTGAGATTATTCGTATGCTAGGAGCTACTAATAACTTCTTCTATTTTGAAGATATCAGAATATATCGTGATCATAAAAATATGGTTAATCGTTTAAATAATTGTGAAATTGCTAATCAAGAAAAAATATTAAAGTCAGGTTTAAAACAATTAGAACAAATAAAATATCTTCAGGATAATGATTTAATAGGTTTATTAGACGAAAATGTTCAAGAAGCCATTAAATATCGTGAAAGTTATCCCGAAACTTCCTTACAAGAGTTAGCTGATATTATTACTAACGAGACAGGTCGTAAAATAGGTAAATCAGGAATAAATCATTATTTTATAAAAGTTAAAAATCTTGTTGAAAAACACCAACAAAGTAAAAAAAATCTATAAGCTTATAGATTTTTTTTACCACATATTTTGATAGTTACCTTCATCTTTATATACAGAATCCATTAATATTATATGTTGATATAAAGTACTGTTAGGTAAATTACTCTTAGCCATTGTTGTTATAACAACTCCTGCTGTTGTATTAAGTGATTCAGCAATATAATAATTATTATCATCTATTCCGGCAATAATTGCCATATGACCATTATTACCTATTAAATCTCCAACTTTTACTTTATCAGAATTAAGTAATTCACTTGTTATTGTAACTTTAGTTCCCAAATCATCTAAATCGTATTGATTAGCATTTTCACCTGCTCCTAAATCTCCAACATCTATTCCTCCATTTAATAAAGCCCAAGTTACAAATCCCGAACAATCAAGTCCATTAGGATAACTATTTCCATAAGTATATTGAGGTAGATTAACATACATTGGTATTGAACACCCCCATGTTGCAGGTCCAGCCAATATTGCTCCTTGTTCTAAAGAAGAGTATTTTCCTTCACTTAGATATAAACCTCTATGATAATACCTACCTTCACCATCGACATGTTTATATGGACTATAATTTTTAAGACGTCCATTTTCTGAAAAATAATGAATACGATAACTAAATTCTAGTGCTAAAAATCTTGCGGCAGCAATAACTCCTGCTCTTGTCCCATACCCAGCTGTATTAACTCTATCAAATAATATTTGATCAATTAAATCATTTTCTTCATTGGTAAATTGCTTACATTGGACATAAGGTTTATTAAAATTAATTTCAGGTTTAGTAATAAAACTAGATACATAAACATTTACTTTACTAGAGGTTCCAGATTCGCTAGTTAAAGTAATCACAGCTTCTCCATAGTTATTACCTATTATCTTTCCATTTTCATCAATACTTGCAATATTATCATTATTACTAGATAAAGTAACTTTTTCCTCAAAATCACCTAAAGTAACTAGTTCATAAGTTAATACTTCACTACCACCTTTATATAAATAAAAATTGCTCTTATTAGTTTTAATATCAATAACCTTATTTATTTCTACTTTTTGACTATCAATATCATTAATATTTCCATATTTATCTTTAACATATATTTTATAATCCCCATTAGGTACTGTAAAGCTACAATATCCATTACTAGCTATTAACCATTCACTATCATTTTTATCTGGTTTTTCATTTTTGGTTGTTATATAACACCAAGTATCTTTATTTAATTTATAGAAATAATTATCTACCTGAACATTAAATATTACTTGATCTTTAAAATTAATACTATCTGATATTTCTATATTTTTTATATAAGGTGCTGTTGTAAAGTTAGCATAAATAAACCAAATTATAATTCCTAAAACTATAGTAATTATTATGAAAATAATAATATTTTTTAATTTTTTCCCCATAAGCCACCTCTAATAAGAAAATTATAGCATAATCACCATTTTATATAAAATTTATCTCAATAAAATATAGTTAAAATATATACAAAAATATCAAATTTATTGTATAATTACATTAGAATACGAAAGGGAGTATAAGATGTCAACAAACAGAACAAATGTCACCTTTAATGACGGAACAGTCATTGAAGTAGAAAAAGGTACAACAATATATGAATTAAGTAAAATATACCAATCTAAAATGGATAATCGCATTGTTGGTGCTGAAATAGATAATGAAACAGTACCAATGGATACTAAAATAAAACGTGCGACTAAAATAAATTTTATTGATTATACCACTATTAATGGTTTTAAAATAAATAAATGTGGTTTACAATTTGTTACAGAAGTAGCTTTAAAAGAAACCTTTGGTGAAGGCTACGAAGTAACATTTGATCATTCGATAGCTAATGGTCTTCACATGACAATTATTTGTGAAAAAAAATTTACTTTAACTGACGCCAAAAAACTAAAAACAACCATGAATGAAATTATTGTAAATGATGAACGCATTTATGATTTGAATGTTGAAAAGAAAGAAGCAATTAGTTATTACAATCGTGTTAAAGCAACTGAAAAAGCTCAAAATATTCATAATCTAACTAATAAAATAGTAACCGTTCATAAATTGCGTAATTATATTAATTATTTTTATTCTGATATGCCATATTCAACAGGTTGTTTAAATAAATATGATTTAGTATATCTTGGTGAAAATAAATTAGTTTTATTATTCCCATCATTAACAACCAAATTTAAAGTTCCAGAATATATTCATTATCAAAATGTTATCAAATGTTTTGAAGATTCTAAAAAATGGATTAAATCTTTAAATGTTCCATTTATAGCTGACTTAAATAAATTAGTATCAGACTGTAAAATTGAAAATTTTATTAAAATGGCCGAAACTGATTTTGATAATCGAATTGATGAATTGGTCGACGATGTTCTTGCTAAAAAAGTCCGTTATGTTTTAGTTGCAGGTCCATCATCCTCTGGAAAAACTACAACTACTAAAAAAATAACTTTACAAATACGTAGTCGTAGTTATGAAGTTTTAATGATATCTGTTGATAATTATTTTAAAGATCGTAAAAACGCTCCAAAAGATGCTAACGGTAAATACGATTTTGAATGTTTAGAAGCTTTAGATTTAAAATTACTGAACAAACAGTTAAAAGATTTAATAGATGGTAAGAAAGTATCGTTACCAACTTATAATTTTGTCACTGGAGAAAAAGAATATAATTCCGAGCCTGTTAAATTAAGTGATAAAGCAATAATTCTAATGGAAGGATTACATTGTATAAATGATGATATGACTCCAGATTTAGATTCTAAATTAAAATATAAGGTATATTTAAGTCCATTTATACCAATAAATATAGATAGACATAATTATATTTCAACTACAGATTTAAGATTAATGAGAAGAATTGTTAGAGATAATAGAACAAGAGCTACCGATGTTGGAGCAACAATTAATTATTGGAATACAGTAAGAGCTGGTGAAGAAAAATACATTTTTCCATATATTAATAAAGTAGATAAAATTGTTAATACTTCCCTAGTATATGAAGTAGGAGTCTTAAAAGTCTTTGTAGAACCATTACTATATTCAGTAAAAAGTAACTCCAGTGCATATAATGAAGCTCGTCGTTTAATTAACTTTTTAAAAGGTTTCTTTACAATTCCTTCAGATTATGTTACAGATGAATCAATTTTAAGAGAATTCATAGGCAAAAGTGCTTTTGAATTTTATGATTAGAAAAGAAAGAGGTAAATTATGATAAAAGTAGCAATTAATGGATTTGGCCGTATTGGTCGCTTAGCTTTCCGAGAAATTATTACAGGAAGTGATTTTGATATTGTCGCCATCAATGATTTGACTGATGCTGAAACATTAGCATATTTATTAAAATATGATACTAATCATCGTGCTTTCCATGAAGATATGATTTCGTTTGAAGGCGATGAATTAGTTATTAAAGGAACTAAAAGAATAAAAGTATATTCAGAAAAAGACCCAGTTAATCTTCCATGGGGCAAACTTGGGATAGATGTAGTTTTAGAATGTACAGGAATATTCACTAAATTAGAAGATGCTAAAAAACATATCGAAGCCGGAGCCAAAAAAGTTATTATATCAGCACCAGGTAAAGGCGATATGAAGACTATTGTTTATAATGTTAACTCAGATACATTGGATGGTACAGAAGAAGTAATTTCAGCTGCTTCTTGTACAACTAATTGTCTAGCTCCAGTTTTAAAAGTATTAGAAGATAATATAGGCATTGTAAAAGGTTACATGACAACTGTTCATGCCTATACAAATGACCAAGCAACCTTAGATATTCCTCATAACAAAGGTATTAAAGCCCGCCGTGGTCGTGCTTGTGCTATGAATATTGTTCCTGCTTCTACAGGTGCTGCCAGTGCTATTGGTTTAGTTATCCCAAGCCTTTTAGGTAAAATGGATGGCAATGCTTTCCGTGTTCCTGTTTCTGATGGATCAGTTGTTGATGTCACTTTAGAATTAGCTCACAATACAACAATTGAAGAAATCAACAATCTGTTTATTAATAATCAAAACGAAACTCTAAAATTTACAATGGATCCAATCGTTTCCAGTGATATCATAGGTAAAAAGGTTGGTGCTACAGTTGATGGTCAACTTACTAACGTCTTAGAAAGTGACGGCAAACAATTAGTTAAGGTAGTTGCATGGTACGATAACGAAATGGGTTATACTGCTCAAATGATGCGTACAGCTAAAAAACTATTTAATATTGTTAAATAAAAAAGTGCCTTTAATAGACACTTTTTTCTGTAAAGAAAAAACTTAAAAAATTGAACAAGCTTAATACATAATTTATAATAGAAAAAGGTGATGGTATGAAAAGAAGAATTCAAGACATCGATGTAAAAAATAAAAGAGTATTATTAAGATGCGATTTTAATGTTCCTATTGAAAATGGAAAAATTTTAGATGATAGTAAAATAATCGCTTCTTTAAATACAATTGAATATTTAGTAAAACAAGGAGCTAAAATAATAATTTTATCTCACTTTGGTAAAGTAAAAACAGAAGAAGATAAAGCTAAAAATTCCTTAGCTCCAATTGCAGAACACCTTCAAAAACTAGTTCAAACTAAAGTAATATTTTCTAAGCAACCAAGAAGTTTGTACTTGGAGGCTAAAATTGAAAATATGAATCCTGGCGATATAATGGTTTTAGAAAATACAAGATTTGAAGATGTTCCAGATAAATTAGAAAGTGGCAATGATTATCAATTAGCTACATATTGGGCTGAATTAGCAGATGTATATTGCTTAGATGCTTTTGGTTCTGCTCATCGCAAACATGCTTCAACATATGGTGTTGCTAAATTAATACCTAATTGTATTGGTTTTTTAGTAGAACATGAAATGCAAATGTTAGATAAATATGTTTTAAATGCTGAAAATCCATTTACTATTGTAATGGGTGGTGCCAAAGTAGAAGATAAAGTAGCTTTAATAGAAGCTTTATTACCTAAGTGTGATCATCTTTTACTAACTGGTGGTATTGCTAACTCATGCTTATTTACTTTAGGCTTTAATGTCGGTAATTCCTTACGTACAAAAGATCCAGAAATAGTTGCTAAACTAAAAGAAATATTGATAAAATATAAAGATAAAATAATGCTACCAGTTGATGCTATAATCGGCCGTGAATATAATGAGTCATTTATTGAACATGTTAATATCAACAAAGTAGAAGAAGATGACATAATATATGATATTGGTATGAAAACTATTAACAAATATAAAGAAATAATTGATAAATCTAAAACTATTTTTGTTAATGGAACGGCTGGTAAATATGAAGATATTCGTTATGCAACAGGTACAAGAGAATTATTAAATTATATTGTTAATACTGATGCTATAAAAATAGTTGGTGGTGGAGATGGCGTAAGTGCTGTCAAACATTTCAATTTAGGAGATCGTTTTACTTATCTATCCACTGGTGGAGGAGCAACTTTAGAATATATTATTAACGAAGGATTACCTGCTATTGACAACATCGATGACATCTAAAAAATATTTTATTTGTAACTTCAAATCTTTAATGTTGAAAGAAGAATTTTTAATATTAAAGGACAATTTAACTTTGTTAAATAACTCAAATCAAATAGAAATTATTCTATGCCCTCCAACTACTTATCTTTATATTTTTGAAAATAGTAAATATAAATTAGGTAGTCAAGAAATATCAATGTATGAAAATGGAGCTTATACGGGAGAAAATAGTGCTGAACAATTAAAATCTCTAAATGTTTCATATGTTTTAATAGGTCATCACGAAACTCGTGATATATTAAAAGAAACCGAAAACTCATTATTAAATAAGATAGTTAATGCTTCAAAAAATAATATTAAACCAATCTATTTTATTGGTGAATCATATAAAGACAAAACAAATTCTAATACTAAAAAAGTCTTAGAAAAACAATTAGATCTTATAAAAAAATTACCAATTGAAATAATAAAAAATATGTTAATCGTATATGAACCAGTATGGTCCATTGGTAGTGGAAAAACTCCTACTAGTGAAGAATTAACTAATAATATTAAACTTATTAATAATTTTATATATAAAACTCACAATATTACGATTCCTATTATTTATGGGGGAAGCATCAATGAAAAAAATATTACTTATCTCGTCAATATACATAATTTAGGAGGTGTAATATTAGGAGAAAGTTCTACTAATATAAGTACTTTAATAACTATTTATAATAAATATAAAAAAATAGTAGAGTCGACAAAATAAAACATAATACCATAAGTATGTAGTATAAAATATCATTATAGGAAAGAGAAAAAAGATATGAAAAACAACATAAACACATTGGTAGTATGCAGTGAAGAAGAATTTAAAAAGTTAAATGAAGATATTAGTAAAATATCAACTGAAGTTACCATAAAATACCATACTAATAATTATAAGGAAGCCTTAAGTATAATCAACGATATTAACTCAGCTATTGATGCAATTATAATAGATGGAACTTTACAAGGCGAAGATGTCTTAAGTTTGCTAACTAAATATTCTAATAAGTTTCTATTATCACGAACTATAGTTATTGATAATATTAAATTAGATTGTTACAATTTATCAACTAGTGAATATCAATTATTTAATATTATTCCCAAAAGCTACTCCGTTTCTGATATGTTAATTTCTTTAAAAGAAATAAAGAATAAATGTGAAAAATATAATTATCAAAAGCTATCCATTTATGATCAAGTATCTGAAATATTAAAGAAGTTAGGTATAGCACCTGATAAAAATGGTTTTCACTATTTGAGAAAAGCCATCTATGAATGTTATTTAGAACCATCATTACTTACTTCTATAACAAAAGAAATATATCCAATGCTTGCTAAATCATTTTCGAAAAAAGAAAGTTGTATTGAGCGGTCAATAAGAAGTGCAATTGAAACAGGTTGGGATCGAGGCAATTATGAATACTCTAACGAATTATTTTCAAACTGTGTTGATTATTATAAAACTAAACCAACCAATGGCGAATTTATTGCTATAATAGTTGATAAAATTATGATGGAACAAGGAAGGACCTCTTATTAATTTTAAAGAAATTACCTTAGAATATTGTAATTTCTTTTTTTTATCTTATAGGAAATTTCCCGTAAATATAAAAAAATATATTGACGAACACTAGTTCGCATTATATAATTATTTTAC
>CANQFI010000071.1 GCA_947598455.1 uncultured Bacilli bacterium
ATTAAAAAAGTAGACTTCTCTACTCGTTTATTATTTTGGACCAAGTTAAGTTTTCTAATGGTTCATTATGCATATATTTTTTAACTAAGAGAAGATAATTTAAATATAAATGATCATCTTCGATATAAGCTTTAATAAAATCTTTTTCGTTAAATTCTTGATAACCAGTAGGAGTTAAACCTTTTATAGTACTGGGATTTTGGACAAAGGATATTAATTCATCGATATCAAATTCAATAAAATATAAAACTTCATCATCAATACTTTTTAAGTCTTGTAAAATAAATTCATTATCATAAATATAAAGATAAGAAAATTCTCTAATAATATAATTATCATTTATGTATTTATTAATTTTACGAATACCAAATGGTACTAATTCATTAAAAGATACATTTAAAGAAGATTCTTCTTTGATTTCACGAATACCATCAGTTACTTGTTCACCTTTTATAAGATGACCGCCGACGGAGATATCAATTTTATTAGCGTGCGCAACAGCGTTATGAGCAGCGCTTTTATATTGTAAATAAACTTTATTTTTTTTAGTATTAACTAGTAAACAAGAAAATACTTTATGCCACAAACCTTTTTGATGGGCTTCTTCTTTAGGAGCACTACCTATTAAATGACAATTTTCATCATATATATCAATTAATTCCATTTTGTTCCTCAACACTTTTCTTTATAAAATTAGTAGCATCTTCATACATAGTATCAAATTCATTTAAAATATTAATATTATATTTATCAGCTAAGTTAGAAACTATTAAAAACATTTTGATAATACGATCTGTTATAAAGTCTTTATGAGTATTAAAACCAGGACGTGGTTTAACAAAACGATATTCATAATCTTCTAAAAAGACTTCGGTTAATTGGCCAAAAAGAATACTTAAGCCTTCAATTTTATCATAAGTATAGTTTTGATAGTTATCCAAAGTTGAAAAATCAATTTTTTCTAAATATGATAAATAAGATAATTGAAGTAAAACATCACTTATTTCATCACCTAAATTATCAAATATGCGGCCTTCTTCATTTATGGCGTCACTACTTGTAAAAACATTATATAAATGACTTAATTGAATATTAAGTTCTAATATGACAGTTAAACTATCCCAGTCTTTTTTTTCTAATACTTTAAATTGTTCTTTTAAAGAAACTGCTTTGGATAATTTATTATTAATAAAATTTTTAATGTTTTTCATAAAATCGCCCCTTTAAATAAAAAAGATAGTATAAACATTATACTACTTTTTATTTTATTATCAAATATTTTGAATTAGTAAATGAGGAATTAAAGGCATTATCATCATCTCTTTTTTTATCTAGTGTTACTTTTTTATTTAGAACAAAGGTTAAATAAGATGCATCACCAGCTTTAAGATCAACATTTTTTAATAAGATACTGTCTTTTTTGATAATTATTTCAATATTTTTATCATCAATACCTAAATGAGTTAAAGCAAGATGAAGTCTTTCAGGAATGGATAAATTATCATTTTGATATTTAGCACATAATTCTCTTTGTTTTTGAGAACAATGATTGTATTTTAAACATTCATTAGTATTATAGTACCCTGGACTTGGCTTTTTTAAAATTTCAGCTAAAGCACAAGTGTTGGTTTGAAAATTATTTTGAGAATGAGTATAATTTTCAAACAAATAGTCATAAGCTGCTTTAGGCCATAAACTTATAGCTTCTAAGCATTCTGATTTTTTAGTTTTAGTAACATCCCAAAAATCTATTTTATCAATAAAGTCTTCTTTTAAAGCTAAACCAGTAGTAACTGATACATTAGTATATTTGGAGACAAAATCTAAAATTTCTTTAATTTTCTTAGGATCAGAATTTTCAGGAATAAATGGTCTAAAGTAATGAATAATTGGAATATTATATTTAGCTAAATTAATAAAATTACTTTCAATATCTTCATGTTTAACGTTTGGTTCATATTTTTTACCTAAGCCAGAATAACTTAAATAAATAACTATTTTCATACCGTCTTTAGTTAAAGAGCTAAGATATTCAACAAAATCAAGAGGAATTAAACATTTAGTAGATAAAGTTATAGGATTAGGAAGATGTAATTTAGCTAGACATTCAAGTAACTGATGAACTTCTTTTATATTACTTTCGTTTAAAAAAGGATCAGTATTAGGAACTAAAAAGATAGGTATTTCAGGATTATAATATTTAGATTCCATAAGTTGATTAATTGCTTCTTTGGCAGGGACAATTATTTTAGGTTTTCTAGTGTTGTCACCCGTTGCTTGTAAAAAACAATATTTGCAGCCATTGGTACAACCGATTATAGAGTTAACGGCTAACCAAGTACTATGCATTTCAATTACGTTTTTATTTTTTTCCATTTGAATCCTCCTTTTTTGGTTTCTTAATAAATATATCACTTTTGGAAATTAACTCAATTATCTAAAAGTTATAAGGATATAATTTATTGGTATACCCTTTTATTTTTTTATACTTGTAACTAAGTTAATAAATTCTTTAGAAGAGTTTGTCAAAGTTGTTTCATTGTAAACAATAGTAATTACTTCACGAGGAAGTTCTTCTGCTAATTCAATAATTTCAAGATCTGGTTCAGTTTTCGCAATACGTTCTAGCATATAACCAATACCCATTCCTTCTTTAACATAATTAAGCATCATTTCATTATTTTCAAGTTCCATTATAGGGTCAGTAGATAAACCTTTGCGAGTAAAACATTCTTCAATATTTTTACGAGCTTCAGTAGTTTTAACTGGTAAAAGTAACGGCTTAGTAACCAGTTCTTCTAAATTATGAACATCAAGATTTAAAAAGATATCTTTATTATAAACAAAACAATATTTATCTTTAACAAGATCAATTGTTTTTAAATCTTTACTATTTTTATTATAGCTTAAATAGTGAGGAATAATTAATATATCTAAAGTATGTTGATAAAATAAATCAAATAAAGTATTAGTTTCATGATGAGTCATTTTAATAACTATATTGGGGTGTTCTTGCATAAATTTTTTGACATAATCACTTAAATAATAAACACTAACAAAAGTTGGAACACCAATAGAAACTTTCCCTTTCATTAATTCTTTTCCTTCTTGTAACTCTTTTTCACCAAGCATTAAAAAATTATAAGCTTTTTCAACATAATTAAATAAGGCTTTAGCTTCAGGTGTTAAATCAATACCTCTATTAGTACGATAAAATAATAAGGTATTTAGTTCATATTCCAAATTCTGAATATGTTTAGAGATGGCTGGTTGCGATATGTGAAGTGTTCTAGATGATTCAGAAAAACTTTTGGTTTTTGCTACAACATAGAAAACCCTGTACAAGTTAAGGTTTAGATTATTACATGGTAATGCCATAAATAAGCCCCCTTTGGAATTGGTTTTTATTATAAGCATTTTATTTGGTTTGTCAAGATTTGCTATAACTAAAATAAAAACAACTATAATTTTTTGTTATAGTTGTTTTTGATATATTATGAATTTAAATTTACCCAATTCGTTAAGTCGTCTTTAGTAGTAGATCCTAATAATTCAGCTGTAACATATCCGTCTTTTATTCTAAAAATGGTTGGAGTTTTAGTGAAATAATAATATGATCTAAATCTTTCTACTTCTTCATCATTTAATGATATAACATTAAGACGATATATTGTTTTATTATTTTCAGCAAATACTTCTTCAATGATTGGTTCAAATGTTGCACAATGATAGCAATTAGTACTAGCTATTAGAACCACCATATCTTCTCTATTCATTATTTTTTGTTCTAGATCAGCTAAAGAAATTGTTTCAATATGTTCATAGCTTTCTTCTAATTCAGCTGGTTCTGGATTTGATGCTAATTTGCCTTCATGTTTAATGACTTTTGAGACCTTTTTATAAAGATTAACATTTATAGTTTGATTTGTTTTATCTGTTACTTCATTACTTACAACATAATAAGTAGCAAAAGCAATTATGCTAATCATAGTAATAATTAAAATAATGATAACAACTTTTTTAGTCTTACTTCTTTTTATAACTTTATCATTTAAAACAATGTTATCTTCTTCTAGTTTATCAACAACATCATCTAAATTTTTACTTTGTGTTCCGTCAAAAATCAATGTTTTTTCAAGTTGTTCTTCGGTAGTTGGTTGTTTTACTTCTTCTTTTTCTGTTGTTTCTATCTTTTCTTCAATGATTTCTTTTTTCTCTATTTCTTTAGCTCGGATAATCTCTTGGGGTGTGGTGTTAACTACTTCTTCAACTTTTGTTAACACCTCTTGGTTTTTTTCTTCAACTACTTTTGGAGTAGTTTTTTTAGCTGCTATTTTTTTAGGGGAATTTGTTCTTGGTTTGCGAGAATTTGAAGTATTTGTTCTTCTTCTATTGTTATTTGAACCTTTTCTATTATTTGATCTATTTTGAGAGTTGTAATTATTTTTTTTATTAGTATTTTTCTTAGCGTTTTCTTCAGCCATTTTACTCACCTATCATTCTTCTAATATTTTATCATCTTTTTATTTAAAAAAAAAGGTTTTTATGAAACCTTTTCTATTTCGATAAATCTGATTGATTTAATAACTGGTTTTACAACTGGTGTTTCACCATCAGCTAAGACTTCAGTTTCAGCAAGTTTATCTACGACATCCATACCTGCAAAAACTTTACCAAAAGCCGCATAACTACCATCTAGGAAAGTTGAATCTTGATGAACAATAAAGAATTGGCTTGAGGCACTATTCATTGTATCGGCTGTTTCAGGATTACCACCACGACGGGCCATAGAGATAACTCCTCTAGTATGTGATAAATTATTTTCAACACCATTAAGTTTAAATTCGCCTTTGATTTCTTCATCAGAGCCACCAGTACCATTACCATTTGGATCACCAGTTTGAATCATAAAATCTTTAGCAATACGATGGAATGTTAAACCATCATAGAAATGCTCACTTACTAATTTTTGGAAATTAGCTATTGTAATTGGTGTATCAGCGTTAGATAAAACTATTAAAATAATATCACCATTTTGCATTTGAATTTTAACACGTTTAGTTATTTCATCAGTTTCTTTAAATTTATAACCTTCAATTTCCCCTTCTGTTATTTCTTCAGTCACAATTTTTTCCTCCTCTTTCGTTTCATCTTTAGATGTTGCCTTTTCATCTTCTTTCTTATCACAACCACTAAGTAGTAATGGACATGATAAGAGTAATAATAAAATTATTAATAATTTCTTTTTCATTTTATCACCATTAATATAATAACAAATATTATTTTCTTTTTAAAGTATTTAAATAGTCTTTCTTTTCTTTTGTTACTCGATAAGATTCTCTTATTTTACTAATTGCTTTATTATGAGTAAAAGTATTTAATTGATTATTTTTTAAGTAATTAGTAGTTTCTTTTTCATAATTAATATATATTTCACAAATTAACCAAGCTTCAGCCATATTAATATAATATCTATCTGATTTAATATTATCTAAAAGATTAAAGATATCTTGTAAATATTCTTCTTTTATAAAGAAGTTTAAAATAATTATTAAACCGACGCGAGATGTAAATTCTTTTTTGGAAGCAGCTAATTTTAAAGATTGTTTAAAGTATTTAGAGGGATTAGTATTAACAATTTTTAAACTATTACAAAATGAATCACAGATTGCCCAGTTATCAATTTTAGAAATATATGGTTTAAAATAGTTAGAAAATTCTTGTTCATCTTTGATACTAGCAATAACTAAGCCTTCAATTAGGACTTCTTCATAATAAGTATTAGTAACTAAATTTAAAAATTCTTGATAATTACTCTTACTTATTTGTTTAGCAATACTTCTTAAAGTAGGAATTTTTATACCTAACATTGAATATTTAGTTTGGCATAAACTACTTTGAAATTCTTTATACTTAGTGTTAGCTAAACTGATTAAATAATTTAAATAGTCTTGATATGTTTCAGGATTCCAAACTTGTATATTCATAATATCACCAGTTTTAGTATAACGAAAAAGATTATTTTTGGCAATTTTTTACATTGCATAAATTATATTTATTTTATATAATTATTTCAGAACAAACGTTTGTTTCTGGTGATGTATAATGGATGATAATATTTATGTTAAAAGAAATATTTTAAGTATTGATTTAAAAAGTTTTTTTGCATCATGTGAATGTGTAGAAAGAGGAATAGATCCTTTTACAACACCTTTAGTAGTTGCTAATCCAAGACAAGGAGATGGAGCGATTACTTTAGCTGTTACGCCCTATTTAAAAAGGCAAGGAGTTAAATCGCGTGGAAGACTTTTTGAAATACCAAAGAATATTAAATATCAGATTGTCCCACCAAGAATGAGTCTTTATATTAAGAAAAGTGAAGAAGTAATTGGCGTTTATTTAGATTATGTAGCTAAAGAAGATTTACATGTCTACTCTATTGATGAATGTTTTTTAGATGTTACTAATTATTTAAAAATGTATAAAAAAACTGATTATGAACTAGCGAAAGAAATATTAACAGAAATAACTAAAAGAACTGGTTTAACAGCGAATGCTGGAATTGGTCCTAATATATTACTTGCTAAAGTGGCAATGGATTTAGAAGCTAAGAAGTATAAAGATGGGATTGCTAAATGGACTTATGAAGATGTTAAAAATAAGTTATGGAATGTTACTCCTCTATCTAAAATGTGGGGAATTGGACCACGAATGGAAAAAAGATTGAATGCGTTAGGTATTGAAAAAGTTGGAGACTTAGCTTTATATGATAAAAATAAATTAAAAGATATGTTTGGAGTAATGGGTTTAGAATTATGGGAACATGCTAATGGAATTGATTTATCTAAAATTAGTGATTTAGCTAATGCAAAACCACTTGATAAGTCATATTCAAATAGTCAGGTTTTATTTAAAGATTATAATGGGAATAACGTTAAAATTATAATTAGTGAAATGGTTGATGTTGTCTGTAAAAGACTACGAGCTAATAATAAACAAGCATTAGTTATTGGATTAGCAATTGGATATTCTAAAAATGTTGGAGGTGGATTTTATCATGTAATGAAACTTGATACACCAACGGATAGTAGTAAAGTTATTTTAGATGTTTGTCTTCTTTTATTTGATCGTTTTTATACTAATATGCCAATTAGAAAAGTTGGAGTTAGTGCAGGAAGACTTGCTGATAAAAATAGTATTCAATTAAATTTATTTGAAGATTTTACTCTTCAACAAAATGAAGATGCCAAAGATAAGATAGTTGATGAAATAACAAGTAAATTTGGAAAAAATAGTTTACTTAAAGCTTCGGCTTTACTTGATGATTCGACTATTAAAGAAAGAAATAAAAAGATTGGAGGTCATAGTGCATGATAGATGATCGTGGAATGATAAAATGGCAACCATTTAATGCTGTTGCTAGTGGAAATTATATGGTAAACGAAGTTTTAAGAAAAAAATATGTCATAGCAATGCCAATGCTTTCTGAGGATCAACAAAATGAATTACAAGAAAAAATTTTAAATTCTTATAGTACTCAAGAAATGATAAGAATAAAATTTTATAAAAATGGTAGAATATATACTAGTGAAGGTAAAATAAAGCAAATAGATAAGAATAACCATAATATTGTATTAAGTAATGATTTAAAAGTATTTTTTGCACAAATTGTTGAAATATATTAAAAAAAACTTGCAAGCTCAAGAAATATATGATATTATGGATATGTTCTTGGGGGATTAGCTCAGCTGGCTAGAGCACCTGCCCTGCACGCAGGGGGTCGTGGGTTCGAATCCCACATCCTCCACCAGAATGTTATTTAACTCGAACTTATGGTTCGAGTTTTTATTTCTATTGAATAAAATATTATAGTTGTAAAAACAATATTGTTTAAGTTATAGTACGTGTACAACTATTAATTTAATGGTTAGGTGATTAGATGAAAAAAATTATTGGATTTTTTGATATGAATGATTATGAAGAATTACCTTATTTAACTAAAATAAAGGTTATTTATGAAGAAGATGGTAGATACTTTATTCAACATCAGTTATCTAGACAGTTTTCTTCATTATCAAAACTTATTTGTAATTTGAAGACACAAGAAGATATTGAAAATGAAATTCAAGCTTATTTAAGCTATAGTACAAGTACTATTAATGCTAGATTAGGAGATTATGTTAATAATGAAGATCTTCCTGGCAATAAATATTTCTTTAAAGAAGTTCATGAACAAATGTTAAGAATACCAGGTTTCTACCCTATTCAAAATTTTAATACTTATATACAAGATGACATTGTAATTAATGAGGAAAATCCAGTTTATGCTTTTGTTTTAGATGGAACTGATTCTTTTGTTGGAAACAGAGACTATATTATAAAACAAATTGAAATGTTATTAGAATATCCTGAGGATGAAGAAGAATGTAATTTTAAAATCGAAATGCTTTATGATTTAGAAAAATTTGATGAGTTGAGTGATGAAGTTGATCAAAGTTTAAGAAGTTTTGATAGTTCTAGGTATATAGATAGCTGGAGGAAGAAAAAAGAAGATGGACAAGTACTTAAATTTGTTTATCAAAAGATTAAACATAAATGCTAAAGAATCTTAGTGATTCTTTTTTTATTTATATTGCTTTTCTTAAGAAATAAATTATAATATTAAGCAGGTGGTTTTATGGAAAATATTCCGGCAGAAAAAGAAGAATTAATAAAAGAAATCAAAGCGATGAAACAAGGTTCAATTGAACAAATGGCTTTGGTTACTTATTATAGTTTAGCTTCTTATTTTAAATCGTTATTAACGTTTGGAAGAAAAAGTACTGTTACAAAAGATAATTTAAATGTAATTAAGGAAATGTATAATATTTTAAAAAAGGAAAATCAATTACTTAATTTTATTTTAAGAAATGTTTTACAATTTGATGTTGATGCTACGGCAAAGGTTGTGGAAATGTTAGATTCTTTAAATGATAAAACTGTTCAATATTATTATGAAGTTATTGAAGAAATTGAAACAGCTTG
>CANQFI010000072.1 GCA_947598455.1 uncultured Bacilli bacterium
TATCGATAATATATAAAGTGAAGGGAGTAGATGGGATATGAATTAAAAAATATTTTTTAAATAAGTAGGAGGGTTTTATGAAAAAAATATTAGGTTTATTTATTTTATTTTTATCTATAATATCATTTCGAATAGTTGTAAAAGCTGAAGCTTTTAAAGCAACTGATTTTATTAGTGGAGTTTTTATTAATAGAGTTGGAGATGATGGGGTAGCACATCCTTTTAAGGGACAATATATGATAGATGAAGAAGGTAATATTGTTTATTGTATTGAGCCTTTTGCTCATTTTGATGATAAAGTAACAGATTATAGTGGAACAGATAATTTAATAAGTTATGGTAGATTAAGTGCTAGTCAGATAAGAAAGTTAGAGTTATTAACTTATTATGGATATGGATATAATAATCGTACTAGTAGTGATTGGTATGTAATAACTCAATTTTTAATATGGCAGACAGTATCACCTAATAATGAATTTTATTTTACTGATACATATGGCGGAAATAAAATTACTAAATATGAAAATGAAATAAATGAATTATTAAATGAAGTAAATAATCATGATAATGTGCCAGATTTTATTAAAAATTATACTGTTAATTTAAATGGTAAGTTAGATATTAATGAGTTAAATAGTAATGATTATGAAATAGTTAGTAATAGTTATAATAGTAATTTAGAAAATGGGTTACATCTAGAAAATATTGTTAAAGATGGGAAGATTGTCTTTAGAAGGAAAAGTAATCGTTTTAATAATAAAATAATGATTTATGATAGTAGTAATAATCAAGATTTAATTAAGCCAGGTAATATAAGTAATCCAGAATATACAATTAATATAAATGTTACAAAGGGAGATATTACTTTAGATATTTTAAAAGATACTTCAGTTTATACTGTTGAAAGTAATTTTAAAAATACTTGTTATGAAATAAAGACTAAAGATTGGGTTTTGGTTGATAAAGTCTGTGCTGACGATGAGATGGTGTATAAAACTTTAGAATTACCTTATGGTAAATATGTTGTTAAACAAGTAAATTATGGAATAGGGTTTAAACCTGATACTAAGACTTATGATATAACAATTGATAAAAGTAATGAACATCCTAAAGTAACTTTAGAAAATTTACTTATTAGAAATACAATAGAAATAATTAAGTATGCTTGTAAAGATAAAGTGTGTGCTTATGAAAGTGGAGCTAGTTTTGAGGTATATGATAAGTTAGGTAATAAAGTAGATACTTTAGTAACTAATGATTTGGGTTATACAAAGATTGTTTTAGGATATGGTACTTACATAGTAGAACAGATAAGTGGAATAGATGATTATACGTTAGCAGAAAGTTATCAAGAAAAAATAGTTGATGAAGAAAGTGAACATAAAAAAGAATTATTTAATTATTATATTGAACCTTTTGAACCAGTACCACAAGAAGATATACCAGAAGAAGATATACCAACAGAGGAAATACAAGAAGAAATTCCTATAGAACATGAAGTGGTTGAGTTACCACCGGATACAGGAGTGTTGGGTGTTGATTCAACACTTGTATGCTTTGGTATATATGCTTTAATTAAAAAGATATATAGATAAAATTTAATTAGGAAAAACTTCACTAGAAATAGTGAAGTTTTTTTAGTGATTATTTTTTCTTAAAAAATAAGGAATTTTTGGTCAAAATCGTCAAAATATGATAAAATAATCAAGAATTTTGAAATTTTAGAGAAAAAATTCAAGTAAAAAAAAGGAAATTGGCAAGTTACCTATAATAATTATAATTGAGGGGTGATTTTTTATGGCTTTTGTTAGTAATGACGAAATTAATAACATTAGAGCGAAAGCAGATATCGTCTCTGTTATAGGAAGCTATTTACCTCTTTCACAACGTGGCAAGAATTATTTAGGTGTTTGTCCATTTCATGATGATCACTCGCCAAGCATGAGTGTTTCAAGTGAAAAACAAATTTATAAATGTTTTTCATGCGGAGCAACTGGTAATGTTTTTACTTTTGTTTCGGAATATGAAAATGTATCATTTATTGAAGCTGTTAAAATAGTCGCTGATAAATGTGGTATGCAACTTTCGTTAGATGCATTTAATAATAATGTTTCGCCGGTCTTTAAAGAAGAATATGAAATAATGGATTTGGCACAGAAGTTCTTTATGAATAATCTTCGGACGAATGTTGGTAAAGCTGCTTTACAATATTTAAAAGATCGTGGAATCGATGAGGATATCATAAAAGAATTTGGAATAGGTTTAAGTCTGGATAGTAGTGATGCTTTATTTAATTTATTAACTAAAAAAGGTTATGATAAGAAAAAATTAATTAATATAGGGTTAGTAAATATTATTAATGATAAAACATATGATATGTTTAGTCGTCGTGTTACATTTCCTTTATGGGATAAAGATGGAAATATCGTAGGTTTTAGTGCTCGTATTTATCGTAATGAAAAAGATGTTTCCAAATATATGAATAGTCGTGATAGTGAATTATTTAAAAAAGGTGAAACACTTTATAATTATCATAATGCTAAAGATGCTGCTAAAAGAGAAAAACAGATTATTGTTGTTGAAGGATTTATGGATGCTATAAGAGTATCATCGATTGGAATTAAAAATGTTGTAGCTTTACAAGGGACAGCATTAACCCAAGAACAAATTAATCTTCTTAAAAAATTACGAGTTAAAGTAATACTTTGTTTAGATAATGATAATGCTGGAGAGATAGCAACTATTAATGATGGGGAAGAATTAATAAAAAACGAAGTAGAAACTTATGTAATTAGATTGAGTGGGCAAAAAGATCCAGATGAATATATTTTAGCTAACGGAAAAGAAGCATTTAAACAGAATGTTTTAGAACCAATTACCTTCTTTGAATTTAAAATGAATTACTTAAAACATAATAAAGATTTAAATAATGTAACTGATTTAACAACATATATAAATGATGTTTTAAAAGATTTAGCTAATAATAATGATGCAATACTTCGAGAACTTACTTTATCAAAATTAAGTAAAGAATATGAAATATCTTTAGATGTTTTAAAAAGTAAATTAGAAGTTTTTGCACCAGTTGAAATAAAAAAAGAGAAGAAAGAAATAAAAAAAGAAACAATAAAGAAGGATTCCTACATGATTGGGGCCGAAAAAATTCTTTATTTTATGATGAATGGGGAAGAATATATAAAGGAGTATCAAAAAAAATTAGGTTTCTTTAATGATGTTTTATATAGAGAGATTGCCAACGAGATAGTATACTTCTTAGAGAATAATAAGAAAATAACTGTAGCTGATTTTATTACATATGTGGTTACGAAAGAATCAATAAAGGATAAAGTAATGGAGATTGTTAATGAATCAGTAAATGATGAGATAACAATGGAAGCTATGGATGAATATATAAAAGCTCTTACGAAAGTAATGACAAAGAATGAAATTAAAAGATTAAAACAGTTAATGAAAGAAGAGCTTGATGTTGATAAAAAGATGAAAATAGCGATGCAAATTGCAGAGCTTAAAAAAGAGGAAGTGTAGATATGGTAGAGATTAAGAGTTTTGAGGAAAGAAAAAAAGATTTAGTTGAATTAGGTAAAAAAAATAACAATATTTTGACATTTGAACAATTAGCAGAAAGTTTAAAAGGATTAGATATTGATAATGATTCATTGGATGATTTATATAATCTTTTGATGGAAAATGGGATTGAAGTAGTAGCAGAAGGTAGCGATGGTGAAGGTCCAAAATTGGATATGGAAGAAGAAAATCTTGTTTTATCCGATGAAGAAATTACGAAAGATATTAATATTAATGATCCTGTTCGTATGTATTTGAAAGAAATAGGTCGTATTAGTCTTTTAAGTTCAGAAGAAGAATTAGATTTATCAGTAAGAATTGCTAATGGGGAAGAAGAAGCTAAAAATATTTTAGCAGAATCTAATTTACGTTTAGTTGTTTCAATTGCCAAAAGATATGTAGGTAGAGGATTACTATTTTTAGATTTAATTCAAGAAGGTAATATTGGACTTATGAAGGCTGTTGATAAGTTTGATTATGGTAAAGGATATAAGTTTAGTACTTATGCTACTTGGTGGATAAGACAGGCTATTACAAGGGCTTTAGCTGATCAAGCTAGAACAATAAGAGTACCAGTTCATATGGTTGAAACAATTAATAAAATGGCACGTGTTCAAAGACAAATGACTCTTGAATTAAATAGAGAACCAAGTGAAGAAGAATTAGCTGAAAAAATGGGAATTTCCGTTGATAAAGTTAGAGAAGTAATGAAAATTAGTCAAGATCCAGTATCTTTAGATACACCAATTGGTGAAGAAGATGATTCTCATTTAGGTGATTTCATTAAGGATGAAAGAAGTATGAGTCCAGAAGAGTATGCAACTAATGAAATATTAAAAGAAGAAATTAAAAATGTTTTAATGACTCTACAAGAAAGAGAACAAGAAGTACTAGAACTTCGTTTTGGTTTAGTAGATGGAACAAGTCATACTCTTGAAGAAGTTGGTAAGAAATTTAATGTTACAAGAGAAAGAATAAGACAAATAGAAGCTAAAGCTTTAAGAAAATTAAGACATCCATCAAGAGCTAAAAAGTTAAAAGATTTCTTAAGTGACTAGGTTAAGTAAAAGATTACAAAGTTTAGCTGATTTTGTTTTAAAAAATGATAAAGTAGCAGATATTGGTTGTGATCATGGCTATTTAAGTATTTATTTAAAAGAAAACAAATTAGTTAAAGAAATTATTGCTAGTGATATTAATCAAAAAGCTTTAGACAATGCCATAAAAAATATAAAAAAGAGAAATCTGGATATTGAAACTGTATTAAGTGATGGGCTTGATAATATTGAGACAAAAAAACTTAATACTTTAATAATATCAGGAATGGGAACAACTACTATACTACACATTTTAGATAATAAAGATAAACTAAAAAAAATAAATAAATTAATTATTCAATCTAATAATGATCATAATATATTAAGAAAAGAACTTAATAATAGAGGTTATTATTTAGAAGATGAAAAATATATTTATGATAAAAAGAAATGGTATGTAACTTCATTATTTGTTAAAAGTGATAAAAAAAATACAAGTAAGGAAATTGAATATGGTTTATTAAATAATTTTCATTATAATAACTATTTAATTTCAAAAGAAAAAATGATTTTAAAAAAAGTACCATTTTTTCAAATTAATATTAAAATAAAAAAATATTGGCAATTAAGAAAATTAAAAAAAGTTATTTCAGATGTGAAATAGCTTTTTTATTGAAAAAAAGTGGGAACATTGGGTGGCTTTACAATAGGATGGTTATTAATTACTTGATTGTTTTTGGTATTTTGTATATTGTTTTTGGGTATTTTTATATTTTGTAAATTACTTAAAACTTTATTTGAATTAGCTATTAAAGGTTTTACTTGTTTATATAAAGGAATCATTTGATTGGCAATATTTAAGGTTTTGGATAAGCCACCAATAATATTTAATAATGAAAATCTGTTATACATATTTACCACCATTATATTATATGATTCATAATTACTTTTTATTAATTGTATGGTATAATTTTATAATAAGGGGTTAAGGTAGGTGATACAATGCTAATAGATATTTATACCATAATATTATTATTTTTTGTTGGTATTTTAACTGGTTATTTATGTATTATCTTGGCTTTAAAGTTGCCTTTAAAGAAAAAAGAATATGTTAATGCTTGTGATAGTTGTAATCATAAATATAAATGGTATGAGTTAATACCACTGTTTTCTTATATAATGAATAAAGGTAAATGTCCATATTGTAAAAATAAGATATCAATTATGTATGTTATATTAGAACTTATTAGTGGTTTATTATTTGCCTTTGCTTATATTTTTTATGGTTTTAGTTATGAAATGATTGCCATGATTGTGTTAACGTTATTATCGGTAATGATTTATGTAAGTGATTTTAAATATTATATAATTTTGGATGAATCATTATTCTTTTTTTCAGGATTAATATTATTATTTAAAGCCTTAGCTTTTGGTTTTAAGACTTTTTTAATTTCATTATGTAGTGGTCTTATTATATTTGTGTTTATGTTAATAATACGAGAGATAGGCAATAAGATTTTTAAACAGGATTCTATTGGTGGGGGAGATATAAAATTATCAATGTTTTTTGGTTTTTTACTTGGGATTAGGTTAAGTATTGTATCTTTAGTAATTGGATCCTTTTTAGCATTTCCAGTAGCTGTTTATTATTCTTTAGCTAAAGTAAATAAAGAAATACCTTTTGGACCATTTTTAATAACGGGACTTTATGTAGTATTTGTTTTTATGGAACCAATTAAATCTTTTTTATCACTTATATTTTAGATACTTCTTATTAAGGAAATGTTTAATAAGGAGTTTTTTTAATTTTTATAGAGTAAAAAAACTCATATATTAGAAGTTATTAATATATGAGTTATCATAGTTAAAGTTATCATCATCGTCATCAGTTTCGTCGTCTTTTTCAATTGTGATAGCTGGAGCTTTAGGTTCTTCTGGGGTAGTAGTTTCTTCTTTGGTAGATTGTTCTTGAGAATCTGTACTAGTTTCATCAATCGGATCTATGTTAATGACGATATCATCTTTTTTATCCTCTATTTCAGGAGGATCATTTTTTTCTTCAACTATATTTTCGTTTTTAGGTTCCTCAGTAGGAATAGTTACTTCAGGAGTATTTTCCTTTTTAGTATTTTCTACAGGAGGATTATTTTCAGAGGTGTTTTCATTTTTTGTTTCTTCTTTATCTTGAGTTTTTTCGTTAATAGTTTCATTTTCGGTTTCTACTTTAGATGGTGTGTCATCGGTCTTATTTTCATTTTGCTTATCTTCGTTAGAAGTGTTTTCGTCGTTATTATCTTTAGGAGATTTTTCGGTTTTATCTTCTATAGTAGAAGATGTTTCTTCTTTCGAAGTATCTGTTATATTGTCTTTCTTTTCATTATTATTGTCGGTGGCTGATTCAGTATTTTCTTTAGATGTAGTGGATGTTTCATTTTTTGTTGATTCATCTTTAGAATCAGAAGTTTTTTCTTCATTTTTTTGATCATTTTTAGAATCAGGAGATGTATTATTGCCATCTTTAGTTGTTTTATCTTTAGAATTAGAAGTTTTTTCTTCATTTTTTTGATTATCTTTAGAATCGGAGGATGTACTATTATCATCTTTCGTTGATTCATCATTTTTTTCATCGGTCTTTTGTTTTTCAATATTATTTTCTTTTATTTGATTTTCAATTAATTTTAAAGCTCTTTGAAGAAACTCATTATCATTAATTATATTTTGATTGATATTTGAACTTTCATCATGTGAATCTTTTTCATCATTTTCATCGTTATTTTTATCTTCTTTATTATCATTGATATCTTCATTTTCTTTGCTTTCAGGTGTTTCATTATTTTTGCCTTTTTTTGAATCATTATCGTTATCTTTTGTTTCTTTTTTATTTGAAGTTACTTCTTCATTATTAGAATCATTTTGTTCTTCATCTTTATTTTTGATAATTTCATCATTATTTTCATTATCTGAATTATTGTTTTCATTAGTAGAGTCTTCTTCAATGTCTTTACCTAGGAGTAAATTTTTTAGTTTTTTATCTTTATTATCTATGTCACTTTTTATATCGATAACTTTTATGGCTTCGGCAAAAGATGTTTCACCATTTAAAACTTTTTTTAAGGCATCTTTGATTATTGAATCATTTTCACTATTAATTATGTTATAAATTAATTCTTCATTGCGATGATTAGCAATAGCTTGGCGTAGTTCATCGTTTATTTTAACTACTTCAACAATTGGTATTTGTTCGATGAAACCGTCTTGGCATTCTTCACAACCTTTAGGAATATAAAGTTCATCAATATCTCTATCTAGGACTTCCTTAATAACTTTTTTTTCAAAAGCACTAGCTTCAACTTTTTCACGACAAGTTGGACATAATTTTTTGATTAATCTTTGAGATATTATACCATTTAAATTAGAACCTAATAAATAACTTTCTATATCCATATTTAGTAGGGATTTAATAGTAGTAAAGGCAGTCTTAGTGTGCATTGTAGAAATGACTAGACGACCAGTTATAGAAGCACGTAAGGCAGTACGGATTGTTTCATCATTAATTAATTCGTTAATTGCTATAACATCAGGGTCAGATAAAAGAATTGATTTTAATATTTTATTATAAGTTATACCTTTTTCATTATTTATTTGAACTTGATTAATACCAGAAATTTTCATTTTAATAGGGTTTTCAACGGATATTATATTAAGTGGTTTTTTACTTAGTTCTTGTAAAATAGCATACATGGAAGTTGTTTTACCAGATGAATTAATACCAGTGATTAAGATAATACCATCTTCTTCGTTTAACATTTCTAAAATTTTATTAACATTATCTTTAGTAAAACCTAAATTATTTAAACTTTTAAAACCTTTAGCATAATTAGATAAGTGGACGACAATTTTTTCGCCATCAGCAACGGGAATTGAAACAGTACGCATATTATGGGTTTTACTACTTAGTTCAAAGTTTATAGAACCGAATTGAGGAATAGTAGCTTCAGTAATATTCATTCCTGAAATAATTTTAAGTCTAGTAGTAATGTTAGCTTTAACATTTTCAGGAGTAGCAGTATATTCTATTAAATCGCCATTTATTCTAAATCTAATTAATAAGCTATTTGGTTTTGGGTCAAAATGAATATCTGATGCTTTCATTTTAATTGCATCAGTTAAAATACTTTTGACAATACTTACGGTAGCTTCTTTTTCATAATTAAATTCATGTAACGCCATACTATCAATCCTCTTTATTCTTATAT
>CANQFI010000073.1 GCA_947598455.1 uncultured Bacilli bacterium
AAAGTTTAATAAAGTTACATAACTAATATCAATTATTTCAGCAATAATTAAAGAATATATTTTAAAGTTTAATAAACCAAAAATTATAATACAAAGTAATTTTAAGATAATACCTGTAGTAGAAATAAGCAGACAACTTTTTACTTTATTTAATCCGACTAAGATACTGTTTAAGGGTGATTCTAAATAGAATAAGATGAAGAAAGGACTTAATAGAGCAATATAATTACTTCCCTTAGTTGTATTATAGAGTAATTTTAAAATGGGATGGCGAAAGATAAAGACAAAAGATGTACATATAAGACCAATTACTAAAGATATTATTAATGATTCTTTAACTCTTTTTTTAACCATATAATAATTATTATTAGAATATTCTTTAGATATTTCTGGTAATAAAGCATTACTAATGGCACCGATAAAAAAAGAGGGGAAAAGAAGAGTACTTATGGCATAAGCATTATATATACCATATTCAGTAGTAATATAATTTTTTGTGCATCCCATAAATAATAAGATATTAGTTAGTAAGATTGGTTCTAAAAAGAAACCGATGTTTCCAAGTAATCTTCCGGATACAGAAGGGATAGAAATAGATAATATCTCTTTGGTTTCTTTAAAATCAAAATTAAGATCTTTCTTAGTAATTTTTAAATGTTTAGGTAAGAAAAAGATGAAGACTAATATTGAAAATGATTCACTTAAAATATTAAAAAGAATAAAGATTGTAACAGTTATGACTATTCCATACTTGATTACTTTAGGTAATAATAAAGTAATAATAAATAGTCTAAATAATTGTTCTAAGACATTACTTACCATATGAGGAGTCATATTTTGTTTACCATAGAAATAGCCTTTTATAATATATCCTAAAGAGATAAAGGGAAGAGTTAAACTACAAGCTAGTAAGGGATAATAAGTATTTTTATTTTGTAATAAGTTATTACTTATGAATTTAGTAGATAAAAACATAATACTTATTAAAGTAAGATTTAAAATAAACATAATATAACAAGAATTTACTAAAACTTTTTTACTACTAATATTAGAACTTATTCTCTTACTTATAGATATAATCATATTAAAAGAAGCTAAACTCATTAAAAGAGAATAAGTGGGAGAGATTAATGAGAATAAACTTATTCCATCAATACCTAGATGTCTTGTGTAAATTATTTTAATAATTAAACCAATTATTTTAGTTAAGCAACCGCCGATTAGTAAGATAAATGTAGATTTCCAAAAATTATTTTTCGTAGTCTTTTCTCCTTTATTAGTTTTTTATTTTGTTATATAATAAGTCTAGTAAGGGGTTTATTTTTAGGTGGTTATATGGAAGAGATAGTATTTGCTTCACAAGAAGAACTTTATAAAAGAATATTACCGGCTTTACGTAGTAAAAAGAAAAGGATACATAAAGAAGGCTTTAAAAGTATTTTAGAAAAAGATATCTGGGATTATATGAGATTAAATAAATGGAATCAGAGTATAGGGTTAGAATTATGTGAGATGGTTGATGATATCTTAAATACACCAAATATTAAAATAATGGAATACTATCATAAAATACATATGCCTCTTTTTAATAAAATAGAAGAAATAGATTTACCTAAGTTAAAAAATATATAGTAGGAGGAATAGACAAAATGAATGAAGAACTGCATGAAAAACCTATTACTTATGATGAATTATATGAAAAAATAAAAAAATTTATAAAAAAAGATAGTGAATTAGAAGTTATAAATAAAGCTTACGGATTTGCTTTAGAAAAACATAGTGGAAAGAAAAGACGTAATGGAGATGATTATATTAGTCATCCTTTAGAAGTAGCTAATATACTTTGTGATTTAAATGTTGATTATGTAACTATTGCTTGTACATTACTTCATGAAACTGTAAATCATAGTGAAACGACTATTAGTGAAATTAGAGAAGAATTTGGAGATGAAATAGCTAATATTGTTACTAGTATTAGTAAGATTAATAAACTAGAGTTATCTGATGAAAAAGATTCATCAGCAGCTTATTTAAGAAAAGTATTAGTTGGTTTATCAGAAGATGTTAGAGTATTATTTATTAAATTAGCTGATAGATTACATAATATGAGAACTGTTTATGCTTTATCGGTTGAAGAACAAAAACAAAAAGCTAATGAGACGACAAGAGTTTTAATACCAATTGCTCATAGATTAGGTATTAATAGTATTAAAAGTGAATTAGAAGATTTATGTTTAAAATATACTAAGCCTGATGTTTATAATGATATATTAGAAAATTTGGATGCCTCTAGAGAAGAATTAAATGATTTGTTGGCAGAAATGAAACAAAGTATTTCGGATATTTTGACGCAAAATGGTATTAATTTTAAAATAAAAGGAAGAGTTAAATCTGTTCATAGTTTATATAATAAAATGGACAATGGTAAAAGATGGAATGATATCTATGATATTTTGGCTTTGAGAGTATTTGTAGATACCGAACAAGATTGTTATTTAACTATTGGTTTAATTCATAGTAAATTTAGACCAATGCCTAAAAGATTTAAAGACTATATAGCTAATCCTAAAGAAAATATGTATCAAAGTTTACATACTACGGTTTTTGGACCGGATGGACATTTATTTGAAGTACAAGTTAGAACATATGAAATGGATGAAATAGCTGAAAAAGGTATTGCTTCACATTGGTCTTATAAAGAAAAAGGTTCGGTTAAAATACAAAGTATGATGGAACATAAACTAGAAATGTTTAGAAATATTATAGATGCTAATAAAGAAGTTTCATCTGATACAGAATTTGCCAATAATTTAAGTAATGAATTACTTTCTGATTTAATATATTGTTATACTCCTAAAGGAGATGTCTTAGAATTACCTAAAGGAGCTACACCAATAGATTTTGCATATCGTATTCATAGTGGGGTTGGTGATAGAACTATAGGTGCAATAGTTAATGATCAAATAGTACCACTTGATTATGAGTTACAGGATGGAGATATTGTAAAAATAAATACGGGAAAAGAAGAAAATCCTAATAAAGATTGGTTAAATTTTGTTAAAACTAGTCAAGCTAAAGGAAAAATAAAGGCTTTCTTTAGTAAACAAGATCGTGCTAATTACATAAATATTGGCAAAGAAATGTTAGAAAAAGAAATTAGAAAAAGAAAATTATCATTTAATGAAGTACTAAATGAAAAGAACTTAAATAAAATACTTAGTGATACACATATGAAAGATTTAGATGAGATATACTTATCTTTAGGATCACTTAGATTTACACCAAGTTATATCCTAGATTTAATTTATGCTGATAAAAAGGATGTTGTCGATATATATTTAGGTAAAGTAGCTAATCATGTTACTGGTAATAATAAAGCGATTAAAGGAGATATTATTGTTGCTGGTACTGATGATATTTTAGTTACAATAGCTAATTGTTGTAAACCAGTTAAAGGTGATAAAATAGTTGGATATATTACTAAAGGAGAAGGTATTACTGTCCATAAAGCAGATTGTATAAATATAAAAAATAGTACAAGACTTATCGATGTAGAATGGAATATGACTAATGATACTTCTTATTTAACAGATATTTATGTAAAAGTAGTTAAAGGTAAAAATCAACTATTGGATATAATTACTAAAGCTTCACAAAAAGATGTATATATAGAAGCTATTAAAACAAATGAAGAAGATACAACAACGAATTATTCTTTAACGGTAAAAACAAACAACAATCAAGAATTAGATAACTTTATTAGTGATTTAAGATCATTATCATTTGTTATAGAAGTAGGAAGAGGACACAATTTGTGAGATGTGTAGTACAAAGAGTTACTTCATCATCTGTTATGGTTGATGGAAAACTAGTTAATGAAATTGGTAATGGATTAAATGTATTAGTAGGATTTACTGATACTGATACAATAGAAGAAATTAAATATTGTGTTAAAAAAATTACTAATTTAAGAGTTTTTGATGATGATAATGGAGTTATGAATAAAAGTGTTATTGATGTAGGTGGAGAAATACTTTCGATATCACAATTTACATTATATGGTGATGTAAAAAAAGGAAATCGACCAAGTTATATTAAAGCTTTAGGTGGAGATAAAGCAAAACCTATGTATGAAGAATTTAATAAATTACTTAATCAAGTTGTGCCAACAAAAGAAGGGATATTCGGAGCAGATATGAAGGTTCTTATTGCAAATGATGGACCTTGTACTATAATAATAGATACTAATTAGTTAGGTGTGATATTAGTGAAAGATATTTTAAAAACAATAGTGTTAACGGGTATTTTAGTTATAATTTGTTTAATTGTTTTTGTTGTTTTAGGAAAAGTTAGATATAGTGTAGAAATGCTTTCACGTACTGAATTAGACTTAACTGATCCAACTGTTACAATACTAAAGGATCGAATAACAAGTAATGATTACTTAAGAAAAGCCAAAATGATTCCTAGTGAATTAAGTGATGAAGAATTAATAGAATTTACATTAAATAATTTAAATAATAGTGACTATACTACAATGCAAGTTGAACCTGTTAAAATTAATTGTCAAGTGACAGATAAAATATTTTTTACATCTGGGAGCACATGTAATTTAAAAGTTATAGATAATAGTAAATTTAATGAATATACAAAAAAATACTTTAATATTGAAAGAGAATTAAGTTATCCTGTTATACAGTATAGAGGCTATACGTGTAAAAATGATGGTAGTAAATACTATTGTTTAATTAAAGACTATAAAAAGGATTTTGTCTCTTATTCAGTATTAAAAGATGCTTATGAAACTAAAGATAAAGTAGTTATTAGAGAATACTATTTAAAGATAGATTTAACTAATAATCAAAGATGTTTAAGCTATTTTAGTCAAGCATCTTGTGTAGCTGGTAATGCGGCAATATTACCTTATCATATAGATGATGAAATAATTAAAAGAGATGGGGTATTATATCAACATGTCTTTGCAAGAAATGATAATTCTTTCTATTTAGTAGAAAGTTCAATAGCAAATGAAAGATAAATGTTTTTATCTTTTTCTTTTTGTGATAAAATAGGGATGATAGAGGTGAACAATATGTATCAACAACCTGCTAAATTAAATGGTAGAAAAAAAATAGAAATTCTAGTATTAGTTTTAGCTATTTTATGGGGACTACTATTTATAGTTAATTATTTAAGATATACAGATAGTAAACCATTAATACTAGCTATACATACGACGAAAGAATATGATGATGGGAAAGTAGAAGAATATATCTCTTTGGGATATATATATCGTAAATATAGTAGAAATGCTATTAAAGGAGAAGAATTAGTACCTTTTTGGGTAGGAAGAAAGAATCCGGAAGCTAAACCTGATTTACCTGTTGTTCCAACTGAATATGAAATACCAGAAGATAATTATGCTAAAGAAGATAAACATCGTGGATTATTATACTATTATGATAGTAAATATGAATTAGTGGGAGCTTATAAATGTTTAAATACAACGAGAGATTGTAATAAAGCATTTGGGGGCTATGATGAATATAATATTATTAATAAAGATCCACTTACAGCTTTGGAAGAACAGCATACAATGGGCAATATATATGATAAATTTGCTTTTGTAGATGATTCTGAAGAACAAGATAAAAAATATGGTGATGAAGGATATGTAAGAACTATTTATTTATATCAATTTATTTTAGATGATCGAAAAATACTAGCAAAATTTGCTGATGTAAAAGATAGTACTTATGATGAAAATACAGAAAAATCTAATGGTGATGATAATAAATTCATTGTTAAGAGTATGGATAATCAAAAATGGGGTGTTATTCATATTAAAGAAGATGGAACGATTGAAGAAGTTTTACCATATGAATATGAATCTATTAATTATGATGTTGATACAAAATACTATATATTATGTAAAGATAATAAATGGTTTGTATATGATTTGTATAGAAATCAAAAAGTTTCGGTAGATGAAGATGATCCAATATATGATGTATGGCGTAATGATAATTTAACTTACTATATAAAAACCGGTAAAGATAGAGTTGTAGGTAGTGAAGAATTTACTGATTATAAGATTTTTAGAATGAATGATGGAAGAGAACTCTTAAATATAGATAGAGTTAATCAAATCATTGAAAGAGGCTCTTATGTTGCTTATTTAACAAGTACTGATAATGTTTTACACTTTATGGATTATAGTACAGAAGAAAAATATAAATTACAACTTAAATTTTCTGAAATGAAACATTCAACTATTACTAATCCGGCTTTTAAAATTAATAGAGAAACAGAAAATGTTATAACTTTGTGTGTATATAAACAAAGAGATGTTGTTGATAGATCAGAAGATTGTGATACAGAATCTGTTAATTTTAAAACTTGGAATAATTAGAAAATTCTAGATAATCTAGAGTTTTTTTGATATATATATTATATTGGTTGTTTAAATAAGTTTTTTTCGCTATACTATTAAATAGAGAATAGATGAGAGGTAGTTGTTACTAATGGAAAAAATAAATAAAGTAATGATTATAATTATAGGATTATTTTTATTAATTTCTTATTTTAAGGTAAATAATAGATATTTAACTATAGATAATAACTTAAATAAAAATTATATTGCGATAAATGATAATGAAAATAATGATAATTTAGATGGAGATATAGTAGATTGTGATGCTTTGAGTTCCGGAATTAAAATAACTAGTAAAGTTGATAAAGAAGATATTAATGATTGGTCTTTTAAATTACATGTAAAAATTATATATTCATATGGCAATAATGTATCTGAAGATATAACTTTAGATAAAGATAATAGTACAATATCTTATTTAGTAGGACATCAGAATGTTTTTTTTGAGATAACAGAAGAAGCTAATGATAATTATGAGATAGAATTTACTGGCTTAAATAAGGGAGTTCAAGAAGGTAATAAATATTATGGAGTATTTAATACTGATACTGATTCTTTATTAAATATAACGATAACTAATAAATATAAGTATAATGATTTAATAATTAAAAAGAAAGTTATTGGTAATCATAAAGTAAATGATGATGAGTTTAAATTTAGAATATTATTTAATAATGATGATAAGTTAGAAAATTCATATAAGTATGTTTTAAATAATCAAGATGAAGGAACTTTAGAGTTAAATGATGAAGAGATAGGTAAAGAAGGAAGTTTTACTTTAAAAGAAAATGATACAATGGTAATTAAGGATCTACCGATTGGGACTTCTTATCAAATATTGGAGGATAATATAGATGGGTATGAATTAATAACTAAGAAGGTAACTGGTGTTATTAAAAATGATAATAATGAAGTTGAGTTTACTAGCAAAATTAGGGGAACATTAATTAATTTAGGAATAGAATATTGGATAGTTATTTTGTTAGTAATTATTATTATAATAGTTATTATTTGGGGAATTAAGATATGTTTTTCTTCTAAAAATAAAATGCAAAAGAAGAATATTAAAAGTAAGAAACAAATCAAGAAAAATAACGTAAATGTTAAGAAAAAAAGAAAGTAAATTAAGAATAAAGTAATTTACTTTTTTTGATGGATTAATAAGTAATTAATATGGAAAGATTTGGTATGAAAAAAGATTATTTTTTGTTACAAATGTAATAAGAAATGATTGACAAATGTAGACCGGGGGGGGTAGAATATTTATCATTGACAGGGGGTACTTGTCAAAATACGTAGAAAGGAAATGGAAAAAATGAAAAAAATTAAAATGATGTTAGTCGTTGCTTTCTCATTATTTGCATTTAATGTTGTAGCAATGGCTGAATGTAGTACTGAATCTACTAGTGCAAAATATAGTATTGAAGCTAGTGATGGTACTAAGTATTGTGCAACATTATCAGAAGCTTTTACTGGTGTTAAGGACACGGGGACAATTACACTTTTAGACAATGATACTATTAGTCAAGGTGTTGTGCTTAGTGGTAGTAAAACTGTTACTATTGATTTAGCTGGTAAAACTATTTCAGGTAGTATAGCTTCTCCTAATTTTGTTCTTGCTATGTTAAATGCTAATATAACTATTACTGATTCTGCTACTGGTGGTAAGATTGCTAATACTTCTAATGGGGCAGCATTTATTGTTGCTAGTGGTACTTTAAATTTAAATGGTGGTACTTTGGAATCAAATGGTGTGACTGCTGCTGTTCAAGTTGGTCAAACAACAACTACTGGTACTATGATTATTAATGGTGGTACTATTGAAAATAAAAGCAATAATTCTGGATTTGCTTTATATGTTATAAATGGTACTGCAACATTAAATGATGGGTTAGTTACAAGTCCTTGTAGCAATACTGTTGCTGTTGGTGGTAAAAAGACTGATGGTTCATTTACCACTGGTTCATTAATTGTTAATAATGGAACTATTAAAAATACTAGTACAACAAATAGTGGACTTGCTGTTATTATTACTAAAGGAACAGTAGATATTAATGATGGTTTAGTAACTTCTAGTTCTGGCCAATCAACTATTCAAGCTGGAACTCCAGATGGTAGTGATGATGTATCTTTTACTCTTGATGGTGGTAAAGTAGAAAATACTAGTGAAACTGGAGGCGTTGCTTTATTTGTAGCTAGAGGTAATTCTACAATTAATTCTGGTGATGTAGTTTCACAAGGAACTAGTGCTACTATTCAAGTTGGTAATTCTAAAGATTATA
>CANQFI010000074.1 GCA_947598455.1 uncultured Bacilli bacterium
TTAGATAGTATTTCGTGAAGTGGTTCTTTTAAGGCATTACTAAATATTTGAAAAAGAGGATTAGAATTATCTAGTTCTTCTGATATTTTGTATAAAATTAAACCACTTCCAGGAATGATGCCATTATTTGCTGTATCAATTGCCCATAAAGCATCAGTATAACGCATTTTCTTTTCTCTTTTTTCAGTGATTGTTGGAGCTCCTATTTCTATTTCAACAAGGCCTTTTGTAAACATAGCTAGACGATTATTCGTACAAGTAAAATCGATATCATTTAAATTAGTTGAAAGTTTATTTTTAAGTTTTTGAATAGTTTCTTTAATGGATGGTGTCATAGTAAAAGCGATAGTTGTATAATCTTTAGTTATTTTTATATGTTTTATTAAGCCGATATTTTCTTTAGTTATAAGAGAGGGATTTAAAATAGGTTCAGCATTAGATAGCAATGATAAATCACTCATAATATTTAATTTGTTAGCTCCGTATGATGGAAGTTTAAAAAGAAAAATATGTAAATGTTCTTGATTATTAATTGTAATTATTTGATTAACAAAATATTCATGATAATCATCAGCAAAAACAAGAAGATTTTCTTTAGTTATTAGAATTTCATTTAAGATGGATGATATTTCTTCAATATTATTTAAAGAGCAATTATATATTAGAGTTTTAGAATTAGTTAATTCAATATTATCTTCTTCAGAAAGAAAATATGGAGATGCTAATAACGTTTCAAAGGAATAGCCTTTTTGAAAGTTTATTTTAGTTAAATAGTTATTACTTTCTTTAAGAATAATTGAAGATTTGTTTAGAACTTTGGTATAAGCATCATAAATAGTTTGGCCTATTTCTTTGGAATTACTAGAGATAGTAGCGATATTTAATAGTTCTTTTTTAGTTGGTCGGCGACTTGACTTTCTTATTTTATTAATTATGGTAGGTAAAATGGCATTAAGTTGTTTCTTTAGAATAATGGGATTTTGACCATTTTCTATAGCTAATAAACAATTATGGTAAATACTTTGAAGTAAGACAAGGGTTGTCGTAGTTCCATCCCCTACTTTATTATCTGTATTAATTGCAGCTTCTTTTGCTAGTTCTAATATTGTATTAATTACAACATCATCACTTTCAATATTTTTAGCAATAGTAACACCATCATTAGTTATAAAAGGTGTAAAAGATGAATGGTCGATAATTGTATTACTACCTTTGGGACCTAAAGTTGTTTTAACTGTATCACAAAGCATATCAATTGCTTCATTCATTTTAGAACGTAAAGTATCTTTAGTTACTAACATTTTCATATTCATCACTCATTTCTATTAGATAACGCCAGTATTTTTTTGGCATAAAATTCATACGACAGCGTTCATTTTTTCTTTCTTGGATACCGATTGTTTGATAAAATTTTTTCCATAATTGTTCGATATTTTCTTCATTTGAACTTAATTTAATCTGTCCTATATTAAAGTTTTCACCATTTATTAAATAAAATTCTTTTTTATCATAAAGACTTAAAATATTTCTTTTAGTATCTTTAATTAACCAATATTCATTTTTTAAACGATTTTTAAAATGTTTAGATAGTAAAAACAGAATATTATTTTCGGGAGCTATTTCAGCATAAAGTATATTGTTTTCTAGTTCTTTAAAACGTAAGAATCCTTTTAATTTATGAGTTTCGTTAGAAACGTATTTCGCGATTTGTAAGGATTTTGTAATGCTTTTTATATTACGCATATATATAACTTTGCGACGATATTTAAGACTATTTAAGAAAAAATAATACATAAGTAATTCTTTTTCTTCGACATTTGAGATAAAGACATAATATAAAATATTTAAGACATTAGGAGATATATAATTAATTATTTCGTTGATAATCTTTTCATCTTCGGAAATATCTAAAGTAACTAGTTCATCAAATAAAGTTGGAGCATAATCATAGTTTTTAATATTTAATGGAACAATATTATTTTGAGATAAAGTTTTAAATAAATTTAGAAGACTAATAAAAGAATTATTGTATAAATAAATATAATTATTTTTCATTAGAATAGTGAAAGCTGTCTTTCAAGATTATTTAGTTTTAATTTGTCTTCTAAGATTAAATTACTTTCAATAAAATTTTTATTAAAATATGCTGAATCAATAAAGTATTTGCCATTACAAGTAATAAAGTATTGAGCTCTTTTAAGAACTACACCTATTTTCTTTAAATCTTTGAAGGTTATTTTAAAATATTTACGGGAGGAGATAATGCGTTTAGCAGATGTAACTCCAATACCGGGAATTTTTAATAAGTCATCATAGCTACAAGTATTAATTTCTTTAGGGAATTCATTTAGATGTCTTAAGGCCCAATCAGCTTTAGGGTCAATAAGTAAATTGAAATTAGGATTAGTAGTTGTTAGAAGATCATCAACTTTAAAGTTATAAAAACGAAGTAACCAATCAGCTTGATATAAGCGGTTTTCTCTTTTTAATGGTGGTGTATTTAAGCTTGGAAGTAATGAATCTTTGTTTACTGGTATGTAAGCTGAATAAAAGACTCTTTTTAAAGCATAATTTTGATACATAGAACTACTACGATTCATAATATCATAATCAGTTTCGTTAGTAGCACCTATTATCATTTGGGTACTTTGACCAGCAGGAACAAAGTTTTTAGTTTTATTTTCTTTAACGTATTGCATTATTTTAGTTATTTTTTGGGAATCTTTGTTAGGAGCTAGGAGTTTAAGACCACTTGTTGTGGGAAGTTCAATGTTGGCACTTAAACGATCAACTAAGGAACCTAATTTTTTTAAAAGGTACTCAGAAGCACCGGGAATAGCTTTGGCATGGATATAACCACCAAATTTATATTTATGGCGTAATAAAGAGATAGCTTCAATCATTAGATTCATTGTATAATCAGGACTTTTAATAATACCAGAACTTAAAAATAAGCCTTCAATGTAATTACGACGATAAAAGTTAAGAGTTATTTCACAAACTTCTTCAGGAGTAAAAATAGCTCTTTTGATATTATTGCTTTGACGATTTAAACAATATTTACAATCAAAAATACAACAATTAGTCATAAGAATTTTTAAAAGTGAAATACAACGACCATCACTGGCAAAAGAATGACATATTCCGGAATACGCAGTATTGCCTATTTGTCCTTGACGATTAGTGGTAGAACCACTAGAAGAACACGAAGCATCATATTTGGCACTATCGGCTAAAATAGTTAATTTTTCTTGAAGTTCCATTTTAATCACCAATATCATTATAACTGATTATTTTCATTTTGTAAACATTTGTTCGTACAAATATTAAGGTAATTTTTGACAAGCAATAAGAATAAGAAGCTTATTCAATTGAGTTATTTTGGTTTTTGATACAAAAGAACAAAAGTAAAATAAATAATTAAAATTATTATCTTTTACATAAGGAACCTCACGTTTCCTTTTTCTTGTTTCATCGGAGTCTCCTCCTCCACAAGCCTAACTTCCGATGGTCGCCATCCTACATTTCTTTTTTCTTTCTTTAATCTAAAAAAATAATTTTTTAGTACCAACATAAATTATAATTTTTCTCCATAAAGCAATTATATAATATTGAAATAACGTTCACTAATACTTTTTTACATTTTTAAGAACTTTCCTATAAAATAAAAAAAAGTAAACCAAAATGTTTACTTTTGAAAATTTATTTTATTAGTACTTAATCGACTTTTTTACCTGCAATAATAGTTTTCTCCTATTATTAATGAAGTAAAAATTTTGTTCACTACACCAATATATTTTACATTGCTAATTTATATGGATCTGTTGAATTTCCACTTCCTGAAGTTATTTTAACATTTGATTTTAAATATACTACTGGTCGTGCCATAGTTGAAGAAATATTACTATATAATGAATCTATTCCTCCAAAATTATTAATCATAAATACTTCTTTGCTGTCACTTTCTTTTTTAATTACTGTATTTATTAACCATTCGTAAGTATTTTTACTTGCATATAACCAATCACTTCGATAGCAATCTTCATTAATACTATAATCAAATAATGTATTATTTACACATGCACTTCTATTTGTAGAAGATGAACCACTTGCAGCAAATCCATAATCACTAGCATACATTAGACCTATTTTGGCTACTGTATTAACAGTACTTCCATTATCAGAAGCTGTTCCTCTTTCATCTTTATAAAAGTTTTCAGCATTTGGTGTCGCTTTAATTGTTTCCTTTTTAGTATTATCATAATAATCGCTGACACTTTTTCCTAAATACCATACTGCATTATCTATCATATTTTGACTTTCGCTAGATAATTCATTTAAATATGTTTCATTTAAATATGTATTTAATGATGCTTTTGTCCAATCTTTTGTCCTGTTTTCATCCCACATTTCACCATCAATAGTTGGATTAGCTGTTTTAATTAACTTAACTCTTTGTTCTTTTTTACCAGTTCCATCATCTATTGTGAATACACCAATGATTCGCCATTCTTCATTATTAAATGTTACATAATTATTTGGGTAACTTCCAATATAACGATAATCTGTTAGAGCATCAGTTTGTTCAGTTTTTTCATGAGTAAATGTCCACATTTCTCTGCGTTGATTATCATTAGCACTTTGATAATCTAAGTCTTCTTTATTGGCTTTATCTATTAAATATGATGCTGCTGTTGTATTTTCGCTTGATTCTTTTGAATCAGATGATGAATTATTTGTTTCATTGGTTTTATTAGATGAATCATTATTAGTAGATTCTTCTTTTTTGTCACAACCTGTTAAATTAAAAATAAACATAGCACATAATAAAATTATTAATATTTTCTTCATATTCTTCTCTCCTCGTATAATAGTTTTTGTAAGAAATAAATTATATATTATCTTACATCAACTATTTTATTTTTTATTCTATTTTTAAAGTAAAATAGTTAAACTTTGTTGGATTATTTTACCTTTTGGTTATTATATCATTGAAATATGATAACTAGGATTTATTCTTTGACTTCTTGTAACCCATATGTGGTGTTTACTAATTAAGAATGTTTCACTACTTATTAGTTATTAATCCTTCTTTTTTCTAATTCTATTAAATTTATAATAATTCAATACTTACAATAATTCAATATTTATAATTGTACTATTATATGAATTAATTTCTTAATGATTTTTGATTTTCTTTATTACTATTTCTATTTTATTTATTCAAAATCGTTATACGAACTGGATATATTAAATTCTGCCGAAATTATATTACCTTTATTTTTATCAATAATAATTTCATATTTTAATGTATTGTTTGTTGTATATGAATAAGAAATTTTATTTGAACTAGAGGTATAAACACTTATGTCACTTTCGTATATACTAAGGGTTTCACCTAAATATTCTTTTACATTCTTATCAAATAATGAATTGTCAAATGATGAAGTATTTAAATCATTCTTACAAGCATTATAACTATCTAAAGATAATTGTTTTAATTGTTCTAATCTTTTAATAGCAAACTCTTCATCTTTTTTCTTTAGAGTTTCTTTATTTAATTCTAATTCTATAAATTTACTAGTTTCATAGTCATAAAATAATTTTGTAGTTTCTTTGGTATCTCTACTATAAAATTCAAATAACAAACCACTAGTGTATTTAACAACTGTTTTTATAGAAAAACTATAATTATAGACATACTTGTGTTCATAATCATACCAAGAATTCATAGCTAAATTTAAATAGTCATCATTATAATTCTCATACTCTTCTTTTAATTGACTTTTATATTCTTCTAAACTTAAATTTGCCATTTCTAATGGAGTATCATACTTATCTAGATTTTGGTGATCTTTGACATTATAAGAATAACAAATATAATTTAAATATTTTTTAGCTGTATCTTTTCCACCAAAAAAGACAACGGGTGTAAATATTAACTGACTTGCAATTATAGCACCGACATAAATCTTTAAAATAGTACCAAGTGAACTAAAAGATTCGCTATCAAATTCTTTATATTTTATTAGACCATATATGTCCCCAACAAAATACATTAAGAAAATAGCAATTATATTAACAAGCCAAGTGCTTTGAATGATACTAGGAATAAGAGTATAAGTGTAATTAAATCCTCCAATATTAAAAGGAACAATAGCACCTTTAATCATAGCTGCTACAATTAATATTAATGATATTATACTAAAAATCTTATCTTCTTTTTCTTTAGATTTAAATAATCCGCAATAAATCATAATTAAATTATAAATAAGTATGGCAAAAGTAGCAATAAAAATACTAGCAACTAAACTTTGATCTAAAACACCATTTCCGCCAATTAAACATAATATGTAAATAACAAATAGAGCAAGAAAACCTATGATTCCTAGGATTTCAGCAGCAGGGATTAAAAATACTACCATAATTTCACCTACTAGCTTAAAGTATATGGATCCGTTTTAGTTCCTGTACCTTTGATAACTGGGGTGTTTTTATCTAAGGTTACAACTGGACGTATTCCTTGAGCATTAATCATACCTGACATACTTCTTAAATCACTTATCATTAAAACATATGGAGTAATTGAAGAATTTGTGTATGCATTACTACTTGTTTTACCTTGAATAGCATAATATACACCATAATGAGCGTAATTCGAACTTTCATTATTTTTTATGCCATTTTTTTGAACAAAAGTCGTTGCTAACCAAAAGTTTTCATTGTTGTTACCAAATGCTAAAGATAGTATATCTTCTTCTTTAGTTATATATTGGTAAACATTAGTTGATGGTATATAATTATCTGTTAAAGATTGAGAGTCCCCTAAAACATAACCATCTTCATTATCATTACTTGGAACATATTTGCTTTTTTCATCTGTGATAGAAAATTGTGTCCCGAAATTAGTATTACGTGAACTTTCATTATTATTTGCTAATGCCTTTTTAATCAAATCAATTTTCTCTTCATCAGATTTATTATTTAAATCAAGACTATATTTTTCACTAAAAACATCATAACCAATTATTTTAATAATATCATCATAAGTCATACTTCTAGTTGATGTTGCATATTCACCCTTACCATAAATATTTGAGATAGAATTTAATTCATCCACAATATTTAGGTATGCTTTTCCTCCATTAATTTGATAAGGACTATTTGTACTCGTTTTTATAGGATTTTCTGATACTAATGTAACTATATCATTATCAATATTTAAAACTCTCCACAATTCTTTACCTGTTGTTTTAAATGTTTGATCTTGTTCAAATCCTGTTTTGTCTTTGGATGAAGTATATGAATTATCACTACCAGCATTATATGAGACATAATCTCCTACTTTTACTTTTGATGATAAAAGTTCTTTACTTTCATTATCTTTATCACTTTCTTTTTGTTCTTCTTTGCTTCCACAACCAGTTAAAATTGTAATAAAAATTCCTATAAGTAAAATATATAATACTTTCTTTTTCATTAATTTCCCTCCTTAAATATTAACCAGTATATTCTATAATTCCTTTTTGATAACTTAATTCATTGTTTCCAATTACGCTAAAGGTCTCATATTGTTTGTTATCACGATATAAACATAAACTATCATGATGTTCACCCTCATAGCCTTCGGCTTTACAACTTTTATAAGTACCAGTTATTTTAGTTTTATTACTTACATTTGTTAATTCAAATATATCATTTTCTTTTAATTCTAATATTCTATCTAACTTTCCATCATCATAAATTTCATATTTTCCCAAAGATAATGCGTAATTACTGTTTGTTATAACTTTTTTTACATTATTTGAATTACTTTGATTATCATTTGAATCACTAGTTTCATTAAATTTAATTTCAGGTACTTCACTATTACCATAACTATTATTTTCTGTTTTTTCAAAGAAAATATAGACTTCTGCTTCGGTAAAATCATATAAATACATTTGTATTAAATCTTTATTTTTATAATTTATTAATTCTCCTTGTAACTGATTTTCAATGTCTTCTTCATCTGTTCTATTCGCATCTTTTGTATCATAAAATGTAATTATATTATTTTCAAATTTATATTTACCGCTTAATCCATAATAACATCCAATATTTAGTTTAAAGGTATTGTCTTCATTTAAAATCAAAGAATTTTCGCTGTTATTAAGACATGTTCCAAATAAAGAATTAAGATTAGAATAATCCTCATTATTTGCTTTAACATTAGTGTTTAAGTTCCATGTTCCCAAGATTTCATTTGGTATATCATTTAGTACATCATAATTATCATGACTATCGCTTGGCTTTTTACTTCCACAACCAGTTAAACCTATGATTAAAAATCCGATTAGTAATATACTTAATATTTTCTTTTTCATACATCATTTTTCTTTCTTTTATAAATTTTATTATATTTATAATTTTATATTTAGTAGTTGTTAGTTGGAATGATAACATTACTTAAATTGCTAATTTGTAGGGATTATTTCTTGTACCATCACCTGATGTAATTTTTACACTAGATTTTAAATATACTACTGGTCTTGCAAATGTATAGACTAAATCTGTTTCCTCAGTTACTACTCCACCCATATTTTCGATTGTAAATACTTCATCTGTACCAAAACTAGGTTTAGTAGTAGGAGTTATTGTCCACTCATTTGAATCTTTACTAGCAAATAACCAATCATTTTG
>CANQFI010000075.1 GCA_947598455.1 uncultured Bacilli bacterium
ATTCTGAAGAAGCCATAAGTTCTTCATGAGTACCAAAACTTAATACCTTACCATCATCGATAACATAAATTAAATCAGCATCCATAATAGTAGAGAGTCTATGAGCAACTATTATAATTGTATGTGTTTTAACTAAATCATCAATTGTCTTTTTAATATATTCTTGCGATTCATTATCTAAGGCTGAAGTAGCTTCATCAAACAAGATAACTTTTGTATCTTTAAGTAATGTTCTAGCAATCGCTATTCTTTGTTTTTGACCACCCGATAGATTAACACCACCTTCACCTATTATTGTTTCATATCCATTAGGTAAAGACATAATATAATCATCTATATAAGCTTTCTTACAAACTTTCCTTATTTCTTCTAAAGTAACATCTTCTTTAACTACTTTAAAATTATCAAAAATAGTTGAATTAAATAAATAAGGACTTTGTCTAATAACTGATATATTATTTCTTAAAGAATCTTCACTTAATTTTTTAATATCTTCCCCATTAACTAATATTTTACCTTTTGTAGCATCAAAATATCTTAGTAGTAAATTAAATAATGTTGATTTGCCTTGTCCAGACTTTCCAACAATCGCAATTTTTTTATTAGGTTCTAATTTCATATCTAAACCCTTTAAAATAAATTCTTCTTCATCTCGATATTTAAAACTTACCTTTTTAAACTCTATATTTATCTTTTTATCATTTATCTTCTTTTGTCCAAACTTTTCATCTTCATATAATCTATTATTTAATATTTCATCAATTCTTTTTAAAGAAACTGTAACTTTATTATAAGATATTCCAAATTCTGATAATGATTCTACTACATCATCTATACGCCATATATATTTTTCAATTAAGACAAATGATGCTATGGTAATCATTCCCTTAAATACTGAAATACCTAAAGTAAGCAATATCACAAATTGAATAACAAAATAACATAAATTATTTAAAGCATAATAGATTGTTTCATCAACGCCTATTTTTCTTTGCTTTTTAAATAAACTTTCAATATTAACATATATTCTTCTATTAATATTGCCTTTAATACCTAAAGCTTTTATTTCTCTTATTCCTGTAATATTTTGTGTCGCAACTTTAATAAATTCATCAGAATCTTTCTTAATTGCTTCTTGAACCTTTTTAATCTTTGGATAATATATGTTAGATAAAATAAACATTACTAAACATAAAACAAGTAATTCTAAACCAACATATATCGACACTGTAAAAGATATTCCTACAATAATTAACGCAATTATCAATCGACAAGTTAGTTTAATTAATTTATTTAATAATTCTAATATACGATCAGGATCAGTATACATACGATTTATAAATTCTCCTACACCTATTTCTTCAAAAGCAATAGCTGGCATATCAGAGACTTTAACATATAAATCTTTACTAACATTTTCCATAAATTTCTTTTCTAAATAATTATAAATTAAGTCTGCAGGTATTTGAATAATAACCCACATTAAGATAATTAATCCACTCCAACACATTAAATATTTAACAAAGTCATAATTATTACCTGTTGCTAATGCTTGAAAAGCATTCGCCCATATAAAAGCATTAATAAGTGGTTCAAAGTATTGGGCTGTCGTTAATATAATATAAAGAAATAATTTGAGTTTGTCATTTTTAAAATATCGAAATAATATTTTAAAATACTTTAAACTTTTCACAATTTCTCCTCCATTAAAAAATAACTATTTAGTAATAGTTATTATAAAAGTACTTTCTTTAAATCTAAAATTCGTGAGAAAATGCTCTTACAAATCTATTACCCATTCTAATTATTAAATTTTTTCTTTGAATTTTACTGCTCATTTTCCCACTCCTCTCTCTTTAAAATTCACCATTAATATAACACTATCCAAAAAAGATGTCAACTTTATTTGGTTGACATCTTTAATTATTAACTTTATTCGTATAATCAGCTACTTTAGCTCTATAATCTTGTAATAATTTATTATATTCTGTATTTTTGCTTAATTCTAAATTATTATATATTCGATTATAATCAATTATAACTTGCTCTATTTGACTATACATTCTTAAAATATCACTATCACTTAAATCACTAATATCTTGTTCTATTTTAGATATATCAGCTTTTAATAATCCTATTACATTACTATTAATTCGATCTATATATATTCTTGTCTTAGTATAAATTATACTACCACTATTTATTTCATTTAAAGCATAGTAAGCTTTATTGTAATCTTTTTCATTATATAAATCTATTGCTTCATAAAATATTCTTGAATCATTATAATTATCATCTATCTCACGAATATATTCTTCATAATCACCACTATTTAAAGCTCTAATATAATTATTACCATCTCTAACAACAGCATATTCAAATAATCCCCTAAATAAGTCTTTATATTTAGTAGTTTCTGTATTGAAATCTGCTTGTGATTCATATTCAGTCTCAAAATAATTATTTAGCCAACTATCAGCTTTTTCTTTAACTCTATCTTGTATTTCTTCTAAATTTTCCTCTTTATCACCATACTTTTCTAATATTTCTCTAATATCATTAGTATCTTGTGTATCAAAATATGTTTGTAAAGATTTGTCTACTTTTTCAATATAATTATCATTACTATTATCTGTTTTAGGTTTTATTAAAGCCTTAATAGATAATATAGCTATAACTAATATTATTAAAGATAATACTAAAGTCATAATTAATAATTTAGATCTATTTTTAACACTTTCTTTAGAATCTAAACTAAGTTGTTCTTCCTCATTTTCTAAAGGATTTTCTATTTTGTCTTTAATTTCTAAAGAAGATGTATTATTTATATTTAGTGGAACTTGTTCTTTTATCTCATTTTGTTCTTTTGCTTCTTCATTAACTGTTTCAATTTGTTTATTTATTTCATCAACTAAAGAAAATTCTTCTTTGTCTTCAATAGGTCTAATTGTTCTAGTTTTTTCTAAAGAAACATCACTAGTATCAAATTTTTGTGCCAAAGAATTTAACATTTCGTTATCTTTTTCGATAAATTCTTCACTTTTACTTTCTGATTTTAATAATGGAAGATCAAATAAATTTTCTTTATTTTCTTCATTTTCTTTAGATTTAGTAACTTTTGAATTACCAATACTACTACCACAAAATGGACAAATAGTATTATTTTCATTCACTTCCATACCACACTTTAGACATTTCATCTAACCACGCCCTTATTATATTTAATATCATATCATAAAATTAAAATAAAGTTTATATATTTTATTAATTTTTTTAACTTTATTTACTTTTTAGTGTTATAATTTAAGAGAGCCTACAGACGTTCTCAATGAATAGTCTTTTTTTTATTTGGTAAGGAGGTAGTAAAAAATGGCTAAGTATGTATTCGTAACAGGTGGCGTTGTTTCTGGCCTTGGTAAAGGTATAACAGCATCATCTATTGCTTTATTATTAAAAAGTCGTGGATATAAAGTATTCATGCAAAAATTTGATCCATATATTAATGTTGACCCAGGAACAATGTCACCTTATCAACATGGTGAAGTTTTCGTAACAGCTGATGGATCAGAAACTGATTTAGATTTAGGTCACTATGAACGCTATATCGATGAAGAACTTAACTACACATCAAATATGACAATGGGTAAAGTTTTTGCATCTGTTATTGAAAAAGAGCGTCGTGGTGACTTTTTAGGTGGAACAGTTCAAATTGTTCCGCATGTAACTAATGAGATTAAAGCTCGTATTTATGAAGCTGCTCATACTTCTAACGCTGATATTATCATTACTGAAATTGGTGGTACGATTGGTGATATTGAATCTCAATCATTTTTAGAAGCTCTAAGGCAAATGCGTTTAGAAGAAGGTATTGAAAATACTTTATTCGTTCATACTACTTTAGTTCCTGAAATTTATGGTAGTGGTGAACTTAAGACTAAACCTACACAGCATTCTGTTATCGAAATGCGTGGTTTAGGTTTACAACCTGATATTATCGTCTGTCGTACTCCTATTATGTTAGACGACGATTTAAAGAAAAAAATATCAATGTTCTGTAGTATTCCCCCATCCAATGTTATTTCCTCTCCTGACGTAACTAATATCTATCGCATTCCTCTTGTTTATCATGAACAAAGTATAGATGAAATTATTTTAAAGCATTTTAAATTAGAAGTTGGTAACATTAATATCAAGGACTGGGAAAAACTAGTCAAAACAACAGACCATTTAAAAGATGAAATCGAAATAGCTTTAGTTGGTAAATATGTTGAACTACATGATGCTTATATTTCCGTTGTTGAATCTTTAAAACATGCTGGATACCCTATTGGGGTTAAAGTTAAAATTAATTGGATTGATAGCGAATCATTAGAAGATTCAAATTGTGATTTAAGTAAAGTCTTTAAAAATGCTAAAGGTATTATTGTTCCTGGTGGCTTTGGTTCTCGTGGTATTGAAGGTATGATTAAAGCAGCTGAGTATGCTCGTACTAATAATGTTCCATACTTAGGATTATGTTTAGGTATGCAAGTAGCTACTATTGAATTTGCCCGTAATGTTTGCCATCTAGAAGATGCCAACTCAACTGAATTTGATCCATTATGTAAAAACCCTATTATTGATTTAATGGCTGATCAAAAACAAGTTATTAATATGGGTGGCACCCTTCGATTAGGTAATTATGAATGTGCTATTAAAAAAGACACTCTTGCTTATAACGATTACAAAACAGATATGATCTTAGAAAGACATCGTCATCGTTATGAATTTAATAATAAATATCGTGAATTATTAGAAGAAAATGGTCTAGTCTTCTCCGGTATCAATCCCAAAGCTAATTTAGTAGAAATAATTGAGTTACCTTCTCATATTCACTATATAGCTTGTCAATTCCATCCTGAATTTAAATCACGTCCTAATCGTCCACATCCATTATTTAAAACATTTATTGAAGTAGCTGCTAACAAAAAGAAGAAATAATCAAATATTTCTTCTTTTTTAAAACATAAATAATCAAATTATGGAAATACTAAAAGTAATGAGGTCTATTATGAAAAAATACTTATTACTTCTTTTTTATTTGTTCTTAGCTTCCTTAAATTTAAACCTACTTTTAAAACCCCTTAACTTAGTAACCGGAGGTACTCAAGGTATTGCTTTAATTCTTAGTTACTTAACTCATCTAAGTCCTTCTTTATTAATATTAATTATTAATATCATTGCCATTATTATTAGTTTCTCTTTTCTAACAAAAGAACATACTAAAAGTGCTTTAATATCTACTTTTATCTACCCTCTTTTTATTAAATTAACTAGTTATATTACTTTAAATATATATAATAATTACTTTTTTATAGTCTTAGCTGGTCTTATATTTGGTCTTACTTGTGGTATGATTTATAAACTAGGTTTTTCATCAGGTGGCATAACTATTATTACTTTATTAATTAATAAATACTTTCATCTTAAAATATCCATTATTAACTTTATAATAAATTTTATTATTATAGCTATCGGATATTTCTTATTTGATCTTAATAAGTCTTTAGCTTCTTTACTAATAATTATAATTGGTAGTCTTGTTATCAATTTAATTTTAGGTAAGAAAAAAGACTACTATAAAGTAGTCTAATTATTTTTATTAACTTTTAAATCACCAACTTCTTGCTGTTTAGTACTAAAATAAATATTACTATCAACAAAATCATTACTTGAATTTTTCAATTTATAATATATCTCTTGTCTAACAGCTGTACTCTTAGGTAAACCTTTAGCACTAGCTAAAGCTCTTACACACCAATAATTATCTATACAAGCTTGTTCTGTCTTAGCAGCCGTTCCAGTTTGAATAGTCTTTTCTACTTCCGCTTTCATATTATCGCCATCTTCTACTAAAGCATCATAGAATTTTTGAACATAATAGTTAACATCTATTTCTTTATTTATTTTATCTAGATTATCTTCAACATATTTAAATCTAGCTTTCTTATATTCATCAAAACTATTATATTGGTTATTAGTAATTGTCTTAAGAGCCATTAAGTCTGATTTAAAATTATTTTTACCATGAGCAGTAATTGAATTTCTATTACTTGCATATTCTACAAAGCCTTTATCATATCCTGCATAACCTAACATTTCATAACTAATCCATTTTAACGAATAAGAATCAGGTCTACCATAATCATTATGTGGTTGATACCAGTGAACAACATTTAATCCTTCACCACCATATAAATTATCACCCTTCGAAGCATTTTTATAAATACCTGGATATAACATAATCTTATTATCATATAAATCTGCTACTGTTTCTAATTTCATATTTGCAAAATCTTCAGTTGTTTTTTCATCGTATCTTGTTACTTTATATGCTAAATAAATTTTAGAATCATCATTTTTATATTTTTCTTCATCAGGGTAAGAAGCTTGAACAGCCACTTCAGCTTGATCTTCAGCTGATAATTGTAAAAAGGCACGAGCTTCTAAATAATCCATAATGTAAATAGTATCAAAGGCTTTCTTATAGAAATCATGAACTTCTTCTGGTGAATTAATTCTTTCTGGTTTTAAGTTAGAACCAACTTCATAATTATCATTAAAGTTAATAGAGAAGTTCATAACAATATCATTAATACCAAATGATTGCATTAAGAATGAATCGGCATAATCTTCACCACCAGCATCAAATCGACGACCATAATTTTTTAAGAATAAACGTCCATCAAGATTATGTGCTGATTCATGAGTAAATGTTTTATAAGTAACATGACCTACATCATTTGTTCCATCAGTTGCTAAAGTACTATCTAAAACACCAGCAACCATCCATTCAATACGATCACCCCAAGCAACAGCATTATTACCAGCTTGTGCCGTCCATATACCTACTACTTCATTAAAGTTCTTATGGAATGGCTCCTCTGTCATATTTGGTACATTATATACTGAAGCTCCATTTTCATCTTTAGTATTTCTTTTATCTATTTGATATAAATTAATATTATTAAATAAATCTTTATCTTCTAATATTGAATATACAGTTGAATAATAAGACTTCATTCTTGTTGTATAAGTTTCCATTTTCGCTTTAAATTCTTCTACTTGATTAATATCACTTGGATTAGACATATATGTTCTTTGTGATCCAATTATATATTGCGCAGGTGCAGATATAATATATGTTGAATCTTTAGGTAAAGTTAATATTGGTAATACATGATTATAAACATTATAACCACTTCCCTCATAACTAAAATGATCCCATAAAGTATATTTTATTTCTGGATGATTATCAATTGATATTTCCACTAAAATACCTTTAAATTGACTTCTTGTCCATTCATCCATCTTATAATTACTAAAGCTTGTTACAACATATTCTAATAACTTAGGTATTGTATCTAATTTTGTATAACCACCTAATAAAGAATTATAACTTGTATTCGTTGCATTAGTATTAAAACTAACACCAGTTGGATCTTTAAAGTATAAAGAAGTTATTCTACTCGGAGTTAAACTACTATCAAATCCTTGCATATTAAACATCATAAAGTCATATAGCTTAATTCCCTCAATATCTAAATCATAAAATCTTCTAAAATAATTATAAGTATATAACATTTTTTCTATTTGATGATCTTTCTTTAATTCTCTTTCAATATAATTATTAATATCCTCATCATTACTTGTATTAGTATAATTACTATTAGATAATACTTTTAATACAAATTCTTTTAATTCTTTTTTAGTAACTTCATTATAGAAGTCTCTATATATTCTTGAATCAGCATTAGTTGTTAACATATCTAAGTTTTCTGTATAATCTAAACTCTCTAAATAATTAGTTAAATTATTTACTACTTGAGAATTCATATTAATTACATAATGATTATAGTTATAATCAATATTTAATTCATTTATACGATAAGTTGCTACCATATCATAATTCTTATCATATGTAACAGTATATTCTCTTTTCTCTTTATTTTTAAAGACAACTTTTAATTTAGTTATTTTACCTACATTATCACTAGTTAAGTAAGTTACTAAATTGCCATAAGCATCTACTGGTACTATATTAGCAATTTCTTGTTCTATTAATAAACCATCATTAATATTTTTACCCATTTTAATAATCTTATCATTATCATAGAAAGGTGCTAACTTCATTAAGTTTTTATATAATATTTCTTTATTTGGTTCATAATCTTCACTATCAAAGTCTTCAAAAATAGAAGTTTTCTCTGTTTTAAAGATTGGTAAATTATCATAAGAAATATTATCCATACGCCATATTGTATTATCAAATTGAGCTTTACTAAATAAATCACTATTAACTTGTTCTTTACTAATATTATTAATACCATTTTTTTCATCAGTTGAATTAGTTAAATAATAATTATTTTCTAATAAAGAAGAATTATTTACAAATTGAAGATTACTAGTACTTAATGAAATATTATTAATATAAGATGATGGTCCTTGATATGTACAAGCAAATGTACAGAAATATTGATTTGAACCATTAATATTTACTTTAGCAATATTATTAGTCATTTTACTTCTTATAGCATTACCAACAAATCCACCTGCATAATTATAAGAACT
>CANQFI010000076.1 GCA_947598455.1 uncultured Bacilli bacterium
TTTCGTGTCTTAATAGTTTATTCCTTTATTCTTTATTTAATAACAATATACTTTTTAGTAATACTTCCTTTACCAAATAAGAATGAAGTAGTATATAAACCTAATATGATAAGACTTATACCTTTTGGTTTTATTAATGATATATTAAGAGAATCATCATTTAACCTAACACAACCTAATACTTATTTAAAAGCTTTAACTGAACCTTGTTTCTATACTGTTGCTTTTAATTTATTAATGATGATTCCTCTAGGTATGTATTTAAGATATTACTTTAAATGTTCTTTAATAAAAACAATTCTTATAAGTTTTAGTTTAAGTTTATTTTTTGAATTTACCCAAATTTCTGGCTTATATGGTTTATATAAATATCCATATCGTGTTTTTGATGTTGATGACTTAATAATGAATACCTTAGGTGGAATAGTTGGTTTCTTTATAATGGGTTTAATTGATAATTATTTACCGACAAGAGACCAAATAGATGAATCATCTTTAAAGAAGGGTGAGATCATCTCTGGTTTTAGAAGAATAACTATCTTTTGCTTAGATTTATTTCTATATAGTTTTATTGCTATATTCTTAAATTTATTTATTCATTATAAATGGTTATTTCTAATTATCTTTATCATTTATTTTATCATTTATCCATTCTGTAGAAATGGCCAAACTTTAGGTAGTGAATTTCTAAATGTCAGATTAGAATTTGGTAAATATAGATTACTTAAACTAACCCTACGTATCATCTTTTTATTTCTGTATTATTTTGGCAGTATCTATTTATTAATGTTTTTACTATTTCTAATTGCTAATAATTTTAAATTAAATGCTTTAGAAGAGTATGCCTTACTTATTATAAGTATCGGTGGAATCTTAATCTTTTATTTAATCAATATTATTCTTTTAGTAAAGAATAAAACTATATATTACGATAATTTCTTTAATGTAAAATATCTTAGTACGATAAATAATAGAAGTAGGTGATAAGTTGAAAAAAATCTTTATTATCTTAATTTTAAGCATTATAGTTTTAACATTATGTTCTGGTTGTTCAAAAGATGAAATCTTATCTTTCTATAAGAGAACTAATGAAAAATTAGGTGATTTAGTCTTAACAATTAATAGTAAATTAAAAGGTGAAAGAACGTTTGGTATAGATCACTATACTGGTACTTATGAAGTTGTTTATCAAGAATTTAATGGTGCTGAAATAATCTTTGGTGGAACAACAACTCAAAGAGAAAATGAAAGTATTCATATTAAGTTAGAAGTTTCAAACTCAGTCGGCGATTTAAAGGTAATCTATAAATTAAAAGAAAAAGAAGAAGTATTAGCTATCGAAGATGGTACTTATGAATATGATTTCGATGTTAACGATGGTAGTAATTATTTAATTATAAAAGGCAATAATTATTCTGGCCAAGTAAATATTAAAATAGAGTAGGAGGATTTATGAATTTTATCAAAGAAAAATTACCAATTATTATTGGTGTTATCATCTTTATCTTATTATGTGTTTTTACTTATTACTATTTATTTGAAAAAGAGATGTATTACTATACCCAAATTGATAATTCCCATATTAAAGAATTAGATTCTAAAGAAGATATGCAGTATGAATATACGTTAACTATGTATGAAGCAAATGGTCACTCAAAAGAAATAAGTTTTAAAACTTCTCGTATCTTACGTGAAGAAGCCTTCTTAAAAATAAAATATTATAATATTTTTGGTGTTAATAACTGGCAAGAAGTAGAGTATGAAGAACTACCCGCTAAAGTAAAAGAAAAGTATAACGGATAGATTAGTAAAATAATCTATCTTTTAATATGCTATAATTATAATAGAAAAGTTTTTAGTTTGTATGAAAAACGATCGAAAGAATATTTTAATGTAGGTGATTTAATGCGTAAAGATGCTAAAAGAATTAAAAATATTAGTGGTATGACGCAAATATTAATTGATATTAAACCTCGTCGTTCTTTAGGTGAATTATATATTGACCAACAAATGGATGTTACTGAATTAGTAAAATATATTAGAAATCTTAAAAAAAATGATAAAAGTATTACCTATTTTCATGCTTTTATGACTCTATTTGCTAAAGTAATATATAACCGCCCAGTTCTTAATCGCTTCATTGCCAATCATCATGTTTATGAACATAACGATATTTCTTTATCTTATGTTATGAAAGTTGCTTTTAATGATAAATCGGAAGAACTAATGGTTGTAATGCCTATTAGTAATGATGATAATCTTTTTTCTATAAGTCAAAAAATTAGTGCTAAAGTTAATAATATTCGTAATCAAAGTGATAACGGAACAGGTGCTAATAATGCTATTAATATTTTAGGAAAACTTCCTAATTTACTTAGAATTCCTTTGATTAGTTTATTTATGTTTTGTGATCGTCATGGTTTTTTACCAGCATCTTTAATTAAAGATAACTTATATTATAGTAGTATGTTAGTATCCAATGTTGGCAGCTTACATTGTGATGGTATTTATCATAATGTAACTGATTTTGGTACTTGTTCTGGTATTATAACAATCGGTGAAATAAAAGAAGTTAAAGTAAAAAATGAAACAAAATATTATTGTGATTTAGGTATTACGATTGATGAACGTATTACTGATGGCTTTTACTTAATTAAATCTATTCATTTAATGCAATATATTTTAAGTAATCCTAAATTGTTAGAAAATAAAATAAGCGAAGAAGTTATTCTTCCAGAGTAGAGGTGAAGTATATGGAATTAATCCAAGTAGGTAAAAATACATATTTTCTTAAAAATCCTACTAATATCGGAATTTATAAAATAAATGATAAGGAAGTTTATTTAATAGATACTGGTAATGATAAAGATGCTGGTAAAAAAATTTTAAAGATAATTGACGAACAAGGCTGGCAAGTTAAAGGAGTAATTAATACTCATTCAAATGCTGATCATATTGGTGGCAACAAAGTAATTCAAGATCGTACTAGTTGTCTTGTTTATACTCATGGTATCGAAAAAAGTTTTACAGAGTTTCCCATCTTAGAACCTTCTTTCTTATATGGTTCATATCCCTTTAAAGATTTACAAAATAAGTTCTTATTAGCTAAAGAATCAGTAGTAACTGAAATTGATCGTAATCTCCCTGAAGGTTTAGAATATTTTAGCTTAAAAGGTCATTTCTTTGATCAAATAGGTCTTAAAACTTCAGATAATATTTATTTCTTAGGCGATTCTTTATTTAGTGAAGAAACCATAACTAAATATCACTTATTCTTTATCTATGATGTAAAAGAATATTTAAATACTTTAGATTTTCTTTCTACTTTAAATGGTGAATTATATATTCCATCTCATTGTGAAGCAACAAATGATATAACTAGTTTAATTAATTTGAATCGTCAAAAAATAAATGAAGTCTTAGATAAAATATTTAATATATGTCAAAATGAGATAACTTTTGAAGATATCTTAAAAAACATTTTTGATTTTTATAACTTAACAATGAATATTAACCAATATGTTTTAATTGGTAGTACAGTTAAATCATATTTATCATATCTTAGTAATGAAGGTAAAATAACTTATTCCTTTAAAGATAATAAAATGTATTGGCATCAAGTAAACTAAATAAGTTTACTTTTTTTGTTATATCATTTATTTATAGCACTATAACCATAAGTTAATGGAACCATTATTTTTTAACTCAAAATAATTTTTTGTAGAATAAAAAAAGACCAAAATATTTTTTTAAAAATTGGTCTTAATTTTCCTATTTACTTTATAAATTTTATTTGTTAATTTAAATATCGACACATTTGATAGATGTCTTTCCTTTTTTGTTTTCAGGGGGATTTTTTAAATCAACATGAAAAGGAAAGGGGTGGTCTTATGACAAAAAAAGAAAAATATTTCTTTTCCGTTATATTACTACTTTTATTTATAGTAATAATAATATTACTAAAATAAAGCAAAGGCATCTATTATTAGCATAACTAATATCAGATGCCACCCAAAAAATGGAAGGGCATTTGAATAAACAAATGTGTCATTTTTTTTGACCATCCCTTACATTTCTAATATAACATATTTTTTATAATTTTTGTATCATTATTCTAACCAAAAAATCTTCTTTTCATCTTTTTTGTCACTAAATGGTATAATATATGTCAAGTATTTATTATGAATAAATAATTTTATAATTCTTAAAGAGAAAAAGAAGATTAGAAGTAGGTGGAAAGATGATTTTAAATGTTAGTGGCCGAACTGATATCGTCGCCTTTTATACTGAATGGTTTATGAAACGTTACCATGAAGGTTTTGTTGATGTCCGTAATCCTTTTAATCCTAAACTAGTCAGTCGTCTTAATTTTAGTGATGTTGATGCTATTCTTTTTTGTACAAAAAATCCCATTCCTATTCTTGATCATTTACAAGAAATTCATAAACCAATTATTTTTCATGTTACTTTAACTCCTTATAAAAAAGATATCGAACCTAATGTTCCAGATAAAAAAACAATAATTGAAGCTATTAAAAAAATATCATCTATCATTGGTATCGATAATCTATATATTAGATATGATCCTATCTTTTTAAGTCTTAAATACAATCTTGCTTATCACCAAAAAGCATTTGCTAAAATGTGTGAACTACTAGATGGTTATGTTAAACATATTATCGTCTCATTTATTGATGACTATAAAAATGTTAGAAACAACGCTAGTACTTTAAACTATCGCCCCTTTACCGAAGAAGATTATCAAGGAATAGGAACAAGTTTTAGTTCTTCAGCTAAAGCTCATAATATGACAGTCCAAACTTGTTTTGAAGAACGCAATCTAACAGAATATGGTTTTATCGCTGGTGAGTGTTTATCTCATGAACTAGCTTATATCTTAACTGGTAAAAAATATAAGAATTGGACTGCTCGTAAAGAACGTAAATGTAATTGTGTCCAAATGGTCGATATTGGTGTCTATAATTCTTGTAAGCATTTTTGTAAATATTGTTATGCTAACTATGATGAATTAAAAGTTCAAAATAATTACCAAAACCATCATCCTAATTCATCTTTATTAGTAGGTGAATTACAAAATGATGATATAATAAAAATAAGGAAGGATTAATAAAATGTCTAAGAAAATATATATTCCAATTATTATATTACTTGTTGTCCTCATATCTTTTCTTGTAATTAATAATTTTAAAAAAGAAGATAAAAAAGACAACAATACTTCAAGTAATCAAGAACTAATAGATAGGGAAGATAATAATATGAATTATAATTTAAAAATAACTGTTAATAATGAAGAACTTATTCTCTCTTTAGTTGATAACGATGCTACTAAAGAACTAATAAATAAATTAAAAGAGCAAGATATTACTGTTAATGCTTCTGAATATGATAATTTTGAAAAAGTCGGAGCCTTAGGTTTTAGTTTACCAACTAACGATACAAAAATAAAAACGGAAGCTGGCGATTTAATGCTTTATCAAGGAAATCAAATTACTTTATTTTATAATTCTAATACTTGGAGTTATACCAGATTAGGTAAAGTAGTTAATAAAAGCAATGAAGAATTAAAAAGTATTTTAGGCAAAGATGATGTTATAATGATATTATCACTAGTTGAAAAATAAGTTAAAAGGAGGAATAAAATATGTGTACAGCTGCAACTTATTATTCAAAAGACCATTATTTTGGTCGTAATCTAGATTTGGAGTTTTCTTATAAAGAAACCGTAACGATAACTCCTCGTAATTATGAATTTAAATTTAGAAAAGAGGGTAGTCTTAAAACTCATTATGCTTTAATAGGAATGGCTTATGTTGCTAATGATTATCCTTTATATTATGATGCTATTAATGAAAAAGGTTTAGGTATGGCCGGCCTTAATTTTCCAACTAATGCTTATTATCATGAAGAAAATGATGATAAAAACAATATCGCTCCTTTCGAATTTATTCCTTGGGTTTTATCACAATGTGCCAACATTTCTGAAGCTAAAGATTTATTAAGTAAGATTAATATTGCTAATATTAACTTTAGTGTCGAATTACCAGCATCTCCATTACATTGGATTATTGCCGACCAAGAATCAGCTATAACTGTTGAGTCAGTCAAAGATGGTTTAAAAATATATGATAACCCAGTTGGTATTCTAACTAATAATCCAACCTTTGATATTCATATGTTTAATTTAAATAACTATACTAATCTATCTAGTGAACAACCAGTTAATACTTTCTCATCTAAATTAGATTTTGATTTATATAGTAGGGGAATGGGGACAAGAGATTTACCAGGTGGTTTAGATTCTTTATCTCGTTTTGTTAAAGCTTCTTATACTAAGATGAATTCTTTATCAGGTGAAAATGAATCTGAAAGTATTAGTCAATTTTTTCATATCTTAGGTTCTGTTTATCAACAAAGAGGTTTAGTTCATATGGGTGAAGGTAAATATGAAATAACTATTTATAGTTCTTGTTGCAATATGGATAAAGGTATTTATTACTATACTACTTATGAAAATAGTCAAATAACAGCAGTTAATATGCACCATGAAGATTTAGATAGTACTAAGTTAGTTAATTATGATTTAATTAAAGGCCAACAAATTAATAACCAAAATTAATTATTAAAGTAAAAAGACAAGATTTAATCTTGTCTTTTAATCTATTTCTTTAAAATGATGAACTATCTTACCATTCGTCGCATTAATATAATATTCATATTCATATTGATTATAATTAAAATCTATTTCATAAACTTTTTGACCATATTTGTAATCTAATTCAACATTAATATCATAAACATCACTTTTATTTAATTTAGCATTATCAAGAGCAATACTTAAAGCTTTATCACTTGTAATATAATTATTAGTTGCATTATTTCCATTATCATTATTACTGTTATTATCTACATTATTATTCTCGTTATTATCTACATTACTACTATTATTATCTTCTAAATAATCGTCATCATACTTTTCACTATATGATGAATTGTCGTTTTCATATTTATCATCATCTTTAAAATCATCTTTTAAAACAACAACTAAAATAATAACTAGTAATAAGACAATAATTCCTAAAAGAGCAGGTATTAATATTTTATAAAGATCATTTCCTTTTTCTTCATTTATATCTTCTTTTTTCTTTACCATATTTTCACATCCTTTATACCTATATTATAGCACTAAATAATTAATTTTTTATAAAAACAACAAATAAATTTCATTCATATTATTTAAAGTTTTATTATTAAAATTTATACATCTTTTTTATTAAATTATATGAAATAAATATGAATTTGAAACAATCATGGTGTTAATCATAGATAAATAATATGGAAATGCAAATAAATTAAAATTCTTAATAAAAAAAAGAATAATTATTTGAAATTATTCTTTATTTACATTTATAACCTGCATCTTCTGCTTCTTTTTTTACTGTATCATAATCTTCTGTACCCATTCTTGGTGAATGTGAAGTAATTTTTAACTTATTACCACTTTTTGTAATTTTTGGATCCCAACCAAACATTGTTATTTCTTCATCGCCAATCTCATCTTTCATAGCTTGAACGTCTTCATTTGAGTAACCACCATCTCTTGAGAAAAGATATGTATGTTCAATTTCACTATTATATCCATCTTCAAAAATGTAAACATCGGTAGATTCAATCGTTACTCCATCACTATCAATAGTTGTTTTACAAGTTAAAGTATCACCACTACCAGAACCAATTAAAGAAATGATTAAAATTAAAACTACTATTACTCCAACAACAATTCCACCAATAATAAGGAATTTCTTCTTTTTATTTCCATTGCTCTTACCACCATTGTTTGGTTGAACATTAATACCATTTGGATATATAAATGCATTAGCTCCTCCATTAATAGGTTGATTAGGTTGCATCCCCTGATTAAAGTTGTTAGGATTATTAAAGTTTTGATTAGGTTGCATCCCTTGATTAAAATTATTAGGATTGTTAAATCCTTGATTTGGCTGCATCCCCTGATTAGGTTGTGCACTTTGATTAAAGCTATTTACATTATTGAAACTTTGATTAGGTTGCATCCCTTGATTAAAGTTGTTAGGATTATTAAAGTTTTGATTAGGTTGCAT
>CANQFI010000077.1 GCA_947598455.1 uncultured Bacilli bacterium
GAATAATTATCTAAAGCTACTATTTTAGTATTCTCTTTACCATATGTTTTTACTAAATTTTCTACTTTTAAAATTTCCATATATTGTCTTCCTTTCTTAAAAGCTAAATATTTTCCTTACGAATGGTTTCGATAATATTTAAATTTTTATTTTTATTTAATGAATATTTCGTAATGAAATAAACTAAAAGAATGATTACGATAATAGAAATAATGATAGATTGATATGGTAAAGCAAATGGTATTTCTACTCTAGAATAAGTATCATTATTAGCCATAAAGAAATCATATATTACGTAACTTAGATAACAACCTATTGGAAGACCAAATAAAAGTGATTTTAGACCGATAAAAATACTTTCTAAACTAGTCATTTTATTAAATTCTTTTTTAGTCATACCAATACTTTTTAACATGGCAAATTCCTTTTGTCTTATTTGCATACTTGTTGTTATCGTCGTAAAAATATTAGTAATACTAATTAATAAGACAATAACAAGAAAACTATATAAGAAAATATTAATAAAAATAATAATACTTTTTAAGTTTTTAACTTCTTGTTCATAGTTATATATACTATATGATTCGTTTTGATTAAGAATTTTCTTTATTTCTTGTTCGGTTTGTGACGGATTAGTAGAATTTATATAAATTTCATAATTGTCATATTCAGAATATAATTTATTAAATAGTTCATCACTTAAAATTAACGTAGATACATTTTCATCAATATCATATCCTAATGGATGAATGGGATTTTTAATTAAGATATTAGGAATAGCACCTACTTCAATACTATAAGTATTAGTAATATTAAAATCTGGTTCATTACATAATATATCTTCACTAGTAATAGTTATTTTGTCACCAACCTGGTAAGCAAACTCACGAAAGACTGAATAATTAAGATTATTAGAATTATCATATTTACTATAAGTTATTTTGTCTAAAAAAATACCTTTATCTTTAAGATCATCATATTTTAAACCTAATTCTTTAAGATATCGTTTATATTCTTTATCACCTAACTTAATAATATCAAGACCATTCCAATTGGAAATATGATTATTACATGATGGTAAAGTATAACCAGAATCTTTTAAGAACTTGCTATACTCATTATCAAGAGGATAATTAATTACATTTTGGTACACTTCGGCAATACTTGAATATGAAGTGATTGATTTTAAGTTATATACTTCATCTAAATTAGCTTGATCTGGATTATCAAGACTAAGTCTCATATTATGGTCATACTCATAATCACTTAAATTAGCAACATAAATAAGATTAATAAAATAAGATAAAGAAATAAATAAGACTAGACAAATAACTAAGGAAATAATTATAGGACGATATTTCTTACTATTTCTTTTTAAATTTTTATAGGATATTTCACCAGTAACGTTAAATATTTTGGTAATAAATGATGGTACTTTTAAATTTTGTCTTTTTATTTTTATTTCTTCGCTATTATTGATTGCTACAATTGGTTCTAATCTCGATGCTTTAAAAGCACTTTTTAAAGATGATAAGAAAATAGTTATAAGACTTATAATAATAGAAATAATTATCATAATTGTTGATAAACTAAAAATTATTTTAAAATCATATATCTCCTTAAATAAACTATTAGATATAGTAAGTAAGAGAAAAGAAAAGATGCAACCAGTTAAAATACCTAAAGGGATAGATATAATACTTAAAATAAAGGATTCAAAATAGATAGTATATCTTATTTGTTTTTTAGTAGCACCGATACTAGATAACATACCATATTGTTTAATTTTTTCTGTAACTGATATATCAAAACTATTTTTTATACAAATAATAGAAGTTATGATAATAATAATTAGTACAATTAAACTAATAATAGTAATGGGTTTTAAATCACTATTATTTAACCAATTACTTTCAATGGATATTAGTTCATTATTATAACTAAATAAATATTTTATTTTACTTAGAAAATTAGCACAATCATTTTTATATGCTTGAGTATAAGAAATTTCAGGAGAATTGGATTTAGCAACAATACTTTTATATTCGCTAAGATTGGCATTGATTAAGTTTGATGTTACTTCATCTTTTTTATTTAAACCCTGCTTATTATATTTTACAAATAAGTTATAATTACCACTTAAATTACTTTCATCTATTTTAGTTATATAAGTACGACCAAACCAATCAAATAAATCGTTATCAGAGTCTTCATAAACACCAACAATGTGGTATGTATATGGTTTAGTATTAATAATATTAGGTTTATTTTCATAGTACTGATCTATGGTAAGACCACCACCAATACGATTAAAGCCACGATCAATATTATAGATATCGTAAAAATGAGGATCTTCTAAAGTACCTAAATCAAAGGTGATTGTATCTCCTACTTTATATTTTTGACCATTATAATTTGTTCCATTAGAAGGAAGGATAATTTCATTATTATTTTGTGGTAATCGACCACTTACTAACTTAATAGCTAGATTATTTAAAGATGATTCAGTTAAACCTTTAACTTCAGCAAAATATATGTAATATTCTTCTTTACCATTTAAAGTAGAATAACCAATATTTTGCGTAAGATATGTATCTTCGACATAACGATTTTCATTAAAATATTTAATATCAGTACTAGGAACATTTTCAAAATAATAATGATAATTGCCATATCTTTCAATAATTTGATTAGTGATTGAGGCTTTAAAGCTATAAAAGATATTGGCAACCGAGGTAATTAAGGCAACTGATAAAATAATACCTAAAATAGTTACTCTAGTACGTTTTTTATTTAATTTTAAATTTTTTAGAGTAAGTTTGTTTAATAAAGACATATTACTCACCTATTAATCAGTTTTTACTATATGACCATCTTCAAGTTTAATAATACGGTCGGCAGCAGATGCTAAATCTAGATTATGAGTAATCATAATAATGGTTTGTTTATATTTCTTATTAGATAGTTTAAGTAACTCAAGGATTTCTTCGGATGCTTTAGAATCTAAGTTACCAGTTGGTTCATCTGCTAATATTATTGCTGGGTTAGTAATCATTGCTCGACCAATAGATGTTCTTTGTTGTTGACCACCAGATAATTCATTGGGAAGATGTTTACGACGATCTTCTAAACCTAAAGTTTTAAGTAAACTATCAAGTTCTTTATTATCTACTTTACGACCATCTAATTCTAAAGGTAAAGTAATATTCTCTTCAACATTTAAAATAGGTATTAAGTTATAAAACTGATAAATTAAACCAACTTGTCTTCTTCTAAAAATAGCTAGAGCATCATCATTCATACTATAAATATCTTCGCCATCGATAAATACTTTACCACGGGTTGGACGATCTACACCACCGATTAAATGTAAAAGAGTTGATTTACCACTACCGGAAGCACCGACAATAGCGATGAACTCCCCCTTTTCTACTGTAAAAGAAACATTATCTAAAGCTACGACTTTAGTATCACCTTTACCATAAATTTTTGTTAAATTTTCTACTTTTAAAATTTCCATATATATTCTCCTTTCTTAAAAGTTAGATATTTTCGTTACGAATAGTTTCAATTGTATTTTGTTTATTTATTTTATTAAGTGAATATTTCATAATAGTTATTATTAATAGTAAAACAATAATGGTTGAAGTAATAATAGCAAAGTAAGGTAAAATAAATTTATCAGTAAAATCATAATTATTTTTAGAATAGAAATAATAAATCACATAAGATAATATACATCCTAATGGTAGACCAATTATTAAAGATTTAAAACCATAGAATAAACTTTCTAACCTAATCATACGATTAAATTCTTTGTCAGTCATACCTATACTTTTTAACATAGCAAATTCTCTTTTACGAAGTTCCATACATGTTGTTATTGTATTAAAGATATTAGTAATTCCTATTAAAGCAATAACTGTTATAAAACCATATAAGAAGATGGCTATTAAAGTATATAATGATAACATTTGACGAATTTCTTCATTACTATTTATTAATATATAATCATCTTCAGAGAAATTTCCTTGTAATAAGTTCTTGATATCATTTTGTAACTTGTCAGGATTAGATGAATTAATATATAAATAATCAGATACACCACTAGTTCCACCATGTAATTTATTATATTGTTCCTCACTAACAATGAGACGAGGTTGAACATCTCTTTTTTCAATACCAAAAGGTACTTCATCTGTTAACTTGGCAATTTTAAATTCAAATATATTTTTTTCATCTTCCGAATTACAGTAAAGAGTTCCTGCTCCAAAATATAATTTTATAGTATCACCTTCTTGATAATCAAAATAAGGAATAATACTATTAATAATAGTTTTCTTTTCTTCATCATAGTATGAATCGGTAACATTATTTAAAAGAATAACTTCATCTTTATCTTTGATTTTATCATAATCAAGATTTAACTTTTTAAGATAATTTTTATATTCTTCGTCATTAACTTTAACTAGTTTTATACTTTCACTATATACTTTATTTTCTTCAGTTTCATCAGTAGGATTATCTCCTTTAAAGCAATAATGAGTACCCTTAGTATTACTATTTATTTTCAGAAATTCTTGACTATATTGATAATCTTTAAGATCTATTGATGCCTCGGAAGTACGGATATATTGTTTAATATTATCGAATTTTAAAATACTATCTAAATATAAATTTTCATTAGGATTAGAATTAGAAAGAAAATGAAATGTTATGTTATAATCAGTTATATTTAATTCTTCATTAATATTTTTAAAGACTAAGTTCATAAAATAATATAAAGATATGAAAATAGTAAGACAGACAACTATTGAAACAACTGTTGGACGATATTTTTTCTTGTTTCGTTTTAAATTTTTATAAGAGATAATACCACCAATACCAAATAAATTATTAATTAATTTAGGAATTTTAAGTTTTGATGGTTTAATTTTTAATTCAGAACTATTACGAATTGCTTCAATAGGACTTATTTTAGATGCTTTATGAGCACTACGCCATGATGATAAGAAAATAGTTATTAAACCGAGAATAGTAGATAATAGAATAGCAGTCCATGAAATGACATAGATAAATTTTATGGGATGTAAATCTTTTAAATAGATATTTACTAGAACTATTAATATTGAAGAAGCTATTAAACCACATATAATACCTAAAGGAATAGCAATCATACCTAGAATTAATCCTTCATAGTAAACACTTCTTTTTATTTGTTTTTTAGTTGCACCAATACTTGATAACATACCATATTGTCTTATTTTCTCTGTAAGTGATATATCAAAACTATTTTTAATACAAAAGACAGAAGAAATAATAATTATTATACAAGCAATTAAACCGGCGATAGCAAGAGCTAATGTTGCTGGCTCAGCAAAATAGTTACTTTCAAGTGTAATAAGGTCAGCATTAGAATTTAAGTCATATTTTTTTGATTTATTGTAAGTATCACTAAGTTCTACTCTTTCTTCATAGCTCAATTCTAAAATGTAATCAATATTTTCGCATTTTAAATATAAATCTAAGTCAACACCTAATATGTTAGATACTATTTCGTCTTTATGTTCTAAGGCTTTAGGTGTGAGTCTTGTATAAACATCAAGATTAGAAGAAAGATCATTTTCATCTAAAAGAGTAAAAAATGAATAGCCTGGAGAAGAATATTCTTCTACAACATATGAAGGTCTTTCGATAATGCCTACTACTTTATATGTTTTAGTAAAATTTTTTCCCAAATGTTCTTCTTCTGATAAATAGAAATTATTTATAGTTAATTTAACATTATCATCATTAGATAGACGATCACCAATATCTAGTTGTAGTTCATCGCCTATTTGATAATCGACATGACCATTACTTTTTAAATGAGCGGGGATTACAACTTCCGAATCGTTTTCAGGTAATCTTCCATCTATTAAGGTAATTCCTAGATTAGAAAAAGCACTTTTAGAAAAAGCACGAAGTAAAATATATGGTTTATATTCATTTGCACTTTCTTTTAAAGGAGCATAACCAATATATGAACTTAAATATATATCTTCTAAAGAGCGATTTTCTTTAAAATATTTATAATCACTAGGAGGAACATTATGAAAAACATAATGGTAATTACCATCTCGTTCTACAACATAATTAATAATTGAGGCTTTAGCACTAAAAAACATATTGGCTACAGCTGTAATTAAAGCAACTGAAAGCATAATACCGATAATTGTAACAATTGATCTTTTTTTATTTAGGTGGAGATTTTTAATAGTTAATTTATTTAAAAGATGCATAGAATCTTCCTTTCTATTTAACATTATAAAATATCAAAATGACTTTTAAATGACAAAAGAAAAGAAGCTACTCAATGGTAACTCCTTCATTTAATTTACTGGTTATTTTTATATATTCATCATATATCTCAGTACTATCAAAACTAATAGCGTTATCTTTAATTGTCCAATGTTTAATATTGGTTTCTAAGAAAGTTAAAGCTTCATTATAAACATCTAGACGGTTAGTGATTTTGTTGTATTTGGCAAGAAGATTTTCTTTTAACCCTTCATCATTTACTTCGTTAGTTAATTCTAAATAGAAAGAAATATAATAATTACTTAAATCTTTATTAGATATATAACTTAATTTAGTATCTTCAACAGTTAAATAATTAAGAAATAAATTATAATATTCATCAATTTGTGCTTTAGTATTATTAATTGAGTCTTTAGCTTTGACTAATGATTCAGAATTGTTTTTTAAATTATCTACTGATAAATAGTTATATTCATTTTCTTCATCTAAAAGAAAAGTAATATTTTTTAAATTACTATACAAATCTTTATAATATAATTTAATGCTATCTTCAACTTTACTATAATCACCTTTAGTAATAACTCTTCTTTCTAACATAGCATTAGCATCTTCATTATCAATATTAGCAGTTCCAAATAACTTTGTTACTTCTTCTATTTCTTTTTTTATTTGGGCTTCTCTTCTGAAATCGATAGTTATTTTAATAGCGATACCTATTATAACAATAATTAAAATAAAAAATATAAATAATATTAACTTCTTTTTATTCATGAAAACTCTCCTTTAATGCATTATAAGTATACCGATATCTTTTTTTAAAATCAACCTTATAAAATATGGTTTACATCTTTTGACAAAAATATCTTACATAATAATTTTATGTAAGATATTAAAATTTTTATAGTTAATTTATTTGCTTAGCAGCAATAATAATATATTTATCTTTGTAATTTTTAAAGTCAGGATGAAAAGAACATGTTTGAATTATAAGAATACGATCGTCAACATTTAAATCTGTATCTAGTTTAAACATTGATTTATTTTTTAAGTAATCTAGATGTTCTTGCCATTTTTCATCATTATTAAATTCAATATTCATATATAGAAAATCAGTAGCATCAATATAGACAGAAAAAATCTCATATATATGTTCTCCTTGATTAGTAATAATTTTTATTTCACGATTATTTCTAGTAAATTCTTCATTATAGTATTTCTCTAATTCTTTAAAAGGTGGATTTAGAGTTTTGGAATTATGACCAAATATTATAATCTTTTTAGAATCATCAATATTAACACGATAATCTAAATAGATAGAACCTATGACATTTTTGGCGCGATAAATATCGTGATTTAAATAATAGTCATTATCGGTATATTGAACAACGGGTTCATTTATGGCGGTATTAGGAATACTAATTATACCAACTATATCAGTATTAGGATATTCTTGTTGAATATTATGAACTGTTTCATTAGTTGGTTCTTCTTCAATTATTTCATTTAAATCTTCTGATTTATTAATAGTAGTTGTAACTAAAAAAAGGATGAATGTCATTAGTGTTAAAACAATTATTTTAAAAATTTTTTTCATCTAATCATCCTTCTTTTAATATAATGTTACTTTATTGTTTTTGTTTAGTCAATAATTTATTTGAG
>CANQFI010000078.1 GCA_947598455.1 uncultured Bacilli bacterium
TAAACATAGTGTTGATTTACGATTATATAACAATAAATACTCTAATTATAAGTAAACTAAAACCCATATATAATAAATAATTATTATGATATAATACTTATATATGGAGGAATGGTATGTATAATTTTGAACTGCAAAAAGGTGAAGAAACAATATCCATCTTTGATGATATCTATATTAAACAAGGAACAAATGAAAAAGAAACTACAATTATTTTAACTACTAAAAGAATTCTTTTTCTTGATTATCAAAACGATGATCCAAATGAAAATTTAAGAATAGGTCGTGGAGTTCAATACTTAAGAGCTAAAGAAGTCTACTATGAAATGCTTTTAAAAGATATCGAAAAAATTTCTTTTGATAAACTTTATAAAGTACTCTTAAAAAATGGTATCGAATTTGAATTTGAAAATAAAGATTTATATAAATTATTAAAAGAAAATGTTAAATAAGAAGTTATTATAATTTCTTTTTTTTTAACAGTTGTTATAAAGCTATTTTTCATAATTTGTGATATATTAACTAAAATAGGTGGGTGAAGTTAATATGAATAATCAAATAATAAGAAAAAGAAGATACATATTTATAGCTATAATTATATTAATAGTAATATTTTTTATGGCATTTACTAGTAAACCTATTACTAGATTCCTAGCTAATGTTTTAAATAAAAATGAAACTATTAATTACGCTGAGATTGAAGTGTTTGATGCTGAAATTTATACATCTAATGAAGAATTGTTAAAAGAATATAATCAAGATAATATTGAAGATACTACAATTGAAAAAGTAAATATCAAACTAAAATTTGATATTGATTCTCAAGATTTATATAAAGATGGTAAATGGCAGGGTAATGCAATTTATCAGTTACCGAGTAATGTAAAAGCAATAGCAGATAACGCAAAAGGTTTTGTTTATAGTAAAGATATCAAAGTCGGAACATTTGTAGCAAATGAAGATAACATAATCTTTAATTTTGATGAAGATGAAATGGAATCTGGAAATATTATTTATGGTGATTTCTCGTTTTGGGGTGAAATTGACTTCAGTGATTTAAAATATTCATCTAATTATCGGATTGAGTTTGCTAAAGATGCTTATTATGATGTAGATATAAAATTATGTACAGCATTAGAACTTGGTAAAAAAGTATCTGAACCAATTGTTGATCAGAAAAATTCAACTATTAAATTTGATTATGAAATTACATTATATTCACCAGCTTCAACCAATAGTGAAGAATTAACTATAGAAGATAATCTAACTACAACTGAAAAAGAAGAAGAAAAAATTAAGTGGTCTGATTTAAAAATCGTATGGACTGATAAAGATGGTAAAGAAAAAGAAATACCTAAAAATTATAAATTGACTATAGATCCTATAAATGGCTTTACTGGAACATTACCAGCTATGGAATCTGGTGATACAATTAAGATAACTTATTCAGTAACTGAAATATCATCATCAATAACTAATAAAACATATCAAGAAACTAATACAGTTACTGTTAAAACAAAAGATGACAAGATTAATTTAAATGCAAAAGTCGAATCTTTAGTTAGTTCGTTTGTTGGTGATGAATGGTACGACTTAAAAATTAAGAAAACTTTAGACGCTGAAAAAAGTGAAGAAACAGAAACGAATACAAAATATTATTACGAAATAGAGGTTACTTCAACAAGAGGAACTATTGGTAATGAAATTGATTTTTCAGATGAATTAAATTTATCTGAAAACAAAACAGCAACTATCGAAGATCTTAAAGTATTAAAAATAAAAGAAGATGGAACAGAAGAAAGCCTAACCGATAAAAGTCTTCTTAAAATTGAAGATAAAAAAATAACCGGAAAATTACCAGCATTAATGAATGGTGAAAAATACTTAATAAGTTATTATTTAAAAATTGATAGAGATCCTACAGATAAATTTGAAATAACCAATACAGCTAGTGTTTCTGCAAAAGAAGTCAAAGACGAAGCTACTTTAAAATCTTCCTCTTTTCTAGATGAAAAATTAAACATAACTGCAACCACTGACTCTACTGGGAAAGAAACCTGTGCCCCTTATTATTGTGGTACTTATTATGTTATGAACGCAGATGTAGAATTTATAGTTACTATCAACGATGATCATCATTTAATAAAGCCTTATTTTTTAATCGATATTTATAATAATAACCACACCGAAATTAGTGAAGAACTAAATTTTGAATTTTATGATGCTGATACAAATCAAAAATATCACACACAAGTCTTAAAATCACCAATCCGTTTTGTTAATAAAGATGATGCTTTTTATGCTGTTGATAAAAACAGCAATGAAGTTAAAATGAATTCTGCAAGAGATACCATAAAAGTTAGATATAAAGTGAAAAATTTGATTAATACGCTTTATTCGTCTAGAATGCCGAAAATTACAGTTACTTCAAATGAAAGAGAAATAGTTAAATTTGACGATTACGTATCTATTAAAGCTTATAAACAATATTCGTGTAATAATTGTGGAGCGGGTTCATATTCGTGTGATAATGTAAAAAGTCATGTTAGCAAAACAAAAATATCTCAAACAGATGTTTCAGATAATTCATTTACTGTCAAATGGAAATCAACCATTGATTTGAGTTTGTCAAATAACCAACTTGAAATTAATCAATATTATGTTAAAGAAAACTTAAGTGCTAGCGTTAAAACTGCTCACTATTATACCAAAGAACAATTAGATAAAATAAAAATATATGGTGTAAAAAGTGATAATTCAAAAGAAGAAATAAAAAAAGAAAAATACATAATTAATGGAATGTATTGTAATAGTGAAAATGATTATTCTTGTTCAACATTAACAACTGATAATACCTTTACATCAGATACTAAATATATTGGTTTTAAATTAACTTTTAAGGATCAGTTTACAAGTGAACAATACAAAGAAATAACTTATGAAACCGAATCAACTATTGATACCACCAATCTTAAATTTAGTAATATTACTAGTGCTATTAATACCCAGTGGTTTTATAATGGTCTTAGTTCATGCTTTGGTGCGAGTAGTAATGATAGTTTTGAATATAAAAATTATTCATCTGAAATTGACGATGTCATAGAAAAGTATATTTATAATGAAGATGGAACGACTTCAAAAGAAAAAGATGTTAGTTATAATCAAGATAGTTTATATTATAAGGTAGAACTTAATAAAGATGGAACACTAGATGGTGATATTACTTATACTGATGAGCTACCTAAAGGCATGGAACTTAATCAAAGTAGTTGGAAATATGGAACCGAAAGTTTTTCTTCATATGGATTTAATAAAGGAATCTATCTAGAATCTTCAAACATTGGAGAAGATAGTTTTAGCAATGTTTCGTCAAGTAATTACAAAGTTACTTATGATAAAGATACACGAAAGTTAACTGTAACAATACCTGAAACTGTATATCATAATTATTCAAATAATAGTATCTTAAAATTAAATTTATATTATAAAGTTAATATAGTTGGTGAATTTGATAAAGATACTGCCTTAATTAACAACGGAAAAGTAACTGCTACTAATGGCGAAAAGAGTTCATCTGCAACAGCTAATATAATTTCTGCTAAGTTTAATAAAGAATTTATTAGTTATAATGAAGCAATAGGTGAATTAAAATATGGTGTAAAAATCAATGAAACAGGTAAGAGATTACTAGATGGTAAAAAAATAAAAGTAATCGATACTTTAAAATATCCGTTATCAAAAGATAAAATAGAAAGTATTGAATTAAAAACGGTTAAATTATATTCTCTAGAAAATAATGAAAAAAGCGAAAAAATAGCTGATTTAGAATTTGAAGTCAAGGACATTGAAGACGGTATATCATTTGAAATAGAAATACCAGATGAGCAAGCATTGTATTTAGAGTATACATATAAAATAACTTTAACAAATAATTATCCAGAACTATTAGATATTTCAAATGATATTATGATAAAAGGTTCAACAGAAGGCTGGGCGAAAGATTCATTATCACAACAAACTGCTGTAGTAGGAATAATAGCTAACGCTTATACAAATGGAACGACTATGTTATTAACTAAAGTAGATAAAAATAATACTAATAAGTTTCTTGCTGGAGCTACTTATAGGTTAGAAAGATATACAGGAAATGATTGGTATTATATAGGAGATTTTACTACTGGTGAAGATGGAAATGTTGAAATAGGTGAAACAATAGCAGGTAAAAAATTCCTATTTCAAAATGTCGCTTATCGTACTAAAGAAGTAAAAGCACCAGGAGGATATGAAATAAATCCTAATTACAACTATATTTATGTATATAATCCATTGATTAAAAAAGAAATAATACCAGAAGATTTTGATAAAAATAATATTAATAATGAAGATGGAAATATTATCTTATTAGACACAATTATTAATGTTAATACAGGAGATATTATAAATATTATAATCGTCTTATTTTTAATCATAAGTGTAGTTGGCTTAATAGTGTTATTTAATAAACCTAAAAATAAATTTGAATTATCAAAATAAATAAAACTTATTATAATTGTGTAGTTAATTTAAAAGATGAACAATATACTAGAGTTTGCTATAAAGAATAAAAAAATTCTTTCATAAAATTATCATAAGCAATTATAAATTATAATTAATAATTAATCTCTAAAAATTAATTATTAATAAAATATAATAAATAAATTAATAAATAAGAAGTTATTTTAATAATAATTTCTTTTTTTATTATAATGCTCTAAAGTTAATAATAATTATGTGGTATAATACGATTACTGAAGGAGGAATATTATGAATCCAGAAATATTTCATATTGGTATTTTTAGTGTTAGATGGTATTCAGTTTTAATCTTAATAGGTATTATAATAGCTTACTTTTTAGCTGTTAAAGAAGCTAAAAAATTCAATATATCCCAAGACTTTATATTTGATTTAGCTTTTTGGGTTATAATTATCGGTATTTTAGGGGCTAGATTATATTATGTTGCCTTTAATTTAAAAAGTTATCTACCTCATCCATTAAGTATCTTTGCCGTTTGGGAAGGTGGCTTAGCTATTCATGGTGGGATCATCTTTGGACTTATTACCTTAGTCATCTACTGTAAAACTCATAAAGTTAGTATTTTACGAATGATGGATATTGCTGTTCCTTCCCTAATAATTGCTCAAGCTATTGGTCGTTGGGGCAACTTCTTTAATAGTGAAGCTCATGGTTTTGCTACAACTTTAGAAAATTTACAAAATCTACATATTCCTAACTTTATTATTAATGGTATGAAAATAAATGGTATTTATTACCATCCAACATTTTTATATGAATCAATATGGTGTATTCTAGGTTTTATAGTTCTTATTCTTGTTCGCAGATTTTATCGTTATTTAAAAACTGGTCAACTAAGTTGCATTTATCTAATGTGGTATGGTGTTGGAAGATACTTTGTTGAATCATTAAGAACAGATTCATTAATGTTTTATAATTTTAGAGTTGCTCAATTAGTAAGTTTATCAACCTTTATTATAGGTTTAATATTCTTTCTTTATTTATGTTTTAATCAATTAAATAAAGGTTTATACTATCCTAAAAATAAAAAAGAAATTAAGTAAAAATTTGCAAATTAATAAGATTATGATAAATTATTGGTGGTGGTATTTATGCATGAAAATCCTTTAATCCTAGCTTATATGGGAGATACAATATATGAACAACATATAAGAGAATTCCTAATTAGAAAAGGAATATGTAAAATAGGTGACTTACAAGCTCAAAGTTTAAATTATGTTAGTGCTAAAAGCCAAAGAAGACATTTAGAAAGACTAGAAAATGCTAACTTCCTAACACCCGAAGAACTAGATATCGTAAAGTGGGGCCGTAATGCTAAGGGAACTCATAATAAAAGTACTGATATTGTTACATATCGTTTAGCAACTGGTCTTGAAACATTAATTGGTAAATTATATTTTGCTGGTAATTTAAATCGTATTAAAGAAATTATGGATTTTATAGTAGGTGAAGAATAATGAAAGTATTTGGTAAAAATGTCTTTAATGAATTAAAAGAAAATGTTAAATCAATTAAAAAAGTCTATCTAGCGAACAATTTTAATGATAAAGAAATAATCGACTTTATTAAAGAGAATAAAATAAGTTATTCAACTATGGATATTCATAAAATGGACGGTATGGTTGAAGGTAAACATCAGGGAATAATTATCGTTATTGATGATTATGAATATGCTGATTACAAAAAAATGTTAAATGATAATGTAGTTGTTATGTTAGACCATCTTGAAGATCCTCATAACTTTGGCGCAATTATTAGAACTTGTGAAGCTGCTGGTATCAAATCAATTATTATTCCTAAAGATCGTAGTGTTAGTGTAACATCAACTGTAATGAGAACAAGTAGTGGCGCCTTAGAACATGTTAATATTGCCATGGTTAATAACTTAGTAAATGTCATTGATGATTTTAAAAATAATGGCTACTTTGTCTATGCTGCCGATATGGATGGTGAAAACTACAAAAATGTTTCTTATGCTGATAAAGTCCTATTAGTTATTGGCAGCGAAGGCAATGGTGTTGGACGTTTAGTTAAGAAAAATTGTGATGTTATCTTAGCTATTCCTCAATATGGTCATGTTAATAGTTTAAATGCTTCCGTAGCAGCTGCTATTTTAATATATGGTATAGTAAATAAATAATTATCGAGGTAGTATATGGATTATGGTGAACTAAATGATAATGAATTAATTAGTATGATACATGAATCATCTGAAGATGCTAAAGACCTTTTATTTAAAAAATATAAATACATTATTGATATTGAAATAAAAAAATATTCTAGTATGGCAAAACTATTAGGATATGACTATAACGATTTAATGCAAGATGCTCTAGTAGGATTCTCTGATGCGCTAAATAGCTACCGTGATGACCGTTATACAGCGCTTGCAAGTTTTATAACTTTATGTGTTGATCGAAAATTACAAGTCTCAATAAAAAAAGCTGGTCGTAAAAAAAATAAATTATTGAATGATTCTTTAAGTTTAGAATATGTATACCAGCAATATGCTTCACCCTTAATGGACATTATAAGCGATAACAAAGAAAATGATCCTCTAGAAAATATTTTAAAAGAAGAAAAGTTTAAAGAATTACTAGATAAAATTAAAAACAGTTTATCTAATAGTGAATATGAAGTATATTCATTAATGATTAATGGTTTAAAGTATGATGAGATAGCTACACTATTAGATAAAAATCTTAAACAAGTTGATAATACAATTCAAAGAGTTAAAGCTAAAATAAAAAAAATATTACAAGAAAGATAAAATATTAAACTAATTTAAAATATTCAACTCCACGTAATAAGTTGAAAAAGTTCGAAAATATCGAACTTTTTCTTGCTTTTTACTATATTTATATGTTATATTCTAATTGAACACGTAAAGGTGTTTTTTTAATACAAAAATTTATGAGGTGGGCTTATGGCAAAGAAAAAAAATATTAAAGATGTAGAAGAGAGTAAAATCAAAACTAAAACTAAAAAAATAAAAGAAGAGTTAGAAGAAACAGAAGATCTTGAAGAAGAAATTGATGAAACAGAAGATTTTGAAGATTTAGAAGAAAATGAAGTATCACAAAAAAAAGATGAAGAAGTAGAAGAGGCTGACGAAGATAAAGATTCAGAAGATGACGAAGATGAGGATGCTGAAGACAGCGAAGATGAAGAACCAGAAGACAACGAAGATGAAGAAACTGAAGAAGTAGAAGAAACTGAAGAGGATGAAGATGACTTTGAATCAGAAGACGATGAATATGAAGATGTCACTGAGGAAGAAAATGAAGATGCTGATGATTA
>CANQFI010000079.1 GCA_947598455.1 uncultured Bacilli bacterium
GAGCTACAGCGCCATAAAAGTAAGCAAATTAAATATAACATAAGAGAAGTAATTTGACAATACTTTTTTTTATTTTTATTGATTATTGTTGAAAGTTCCCATTAAACATACTATAGAGAAATAAGTTATAGAAATTAGTCAAGGACGAACAAAGTGAGTTCATCTTGATCCTTGACTAATTATACTAAATATAATATTTTTTACAAATAAAGTTTATCTTTATTTGCTAGTTATTTTCTTAATTTGATTTTTATCTTAGTTAATTGTATTATACCTTTCATTGGTTTATTTGTCATTTAGAAATTGAGGTATTTTAAAAATGAATAAGACAAATTTTAATCAATTAAATTTTGAACAAAGACAAACTATTCAATATATGATTGATAAAGGTCATACATTTACTGAAATCGGTAAAGCAATTAATAAAGATAGAACTACTATTTCTAAAGAAATTAAAAGAAATAGATATGTTAAAAGCTATTTCTTTGATGCTTTTGATCCTAATGGCATTAAAACTGCTGTTAATAGATGTGATTTACTTTTAAAACCACCCTATGTTTGTAATCATTGTTATTCTAAGAATAAATGCAATAAACATAAGCTTTATTATAATGCTCTTAATGCTCAAAGCAATTTTGAAGAAAAACAATTCGAATCTAGGTCAGGTTATAATATTTCTCACGAAACCATTGATCAGATTGAACACATTATTGTTCCTCTTATTAAAGACAAAAAACAAAGTATTAATCAGGTTTATGCTAATCATTCAGATATTTTATATTTCTCTAAATCTACTTTCTATAATTATATCCACAATGGCATTTTATCTTTATCTGATTTAGATTTACCAAAAAAGGTTATTTATAAACCTAGAAAAGATAAAAATAACAAGAGGGATTATAAAAGAAGACTAGCTTTATTAAAAGGTCGTTCCTATGAAGATTATATTAATTTTATATCTATACATCCTAAAATGAATATTTGTCAGATGGATACTGTAATTGGTAATCAAGAATCTAATAAATGTTTATTAACCATTTTTATTGTTAAAACCAATTTTATGATTATTAGATTACTTGATTCTAAAACTATGGCTTGTGTTGATTATGAATTTTCCAAATTAAAAGAAAAGCTTGGTATTAAACTTTTCTCTAAAGTTTTTAGAATTGTTCTTACTGATAATGGTACTGAATTTTTTAATCCTAAAAATATTGAAATTGATACTTCTTCTGGAAATAAAACTTGTAATGTTTTTTACTGCAAACCTTATTCTTCTTGGCAAAAAGGTTGCATTGAAAAAAATCATGAATATATTAGAAAATTATTTCCTAAAGGCACCTCTTTTAACTGCTTTACTCAAGAACAAATTCATAAATTAGAAAATATAATTAATAATATTCCTAGACAATCTTTAAATAATAAAACACCTTTTGAATTAACTAAAGAACTCTATCCTGATTTTATTTTTAAACTTAATTATTCTAAAATTAATCCAGACGATGTTTCTTTAAACCCGGATGATTTCTAATCAATGAAAGGGCGCGTTTTATAACGACCTTTTCATTGGCAAATAAACCAAATATTAATTACTTTTCTTTTGTTGTACGGGAAGTAAGTCGTAAAAAGACTTAACTACGTGCACTTTTTTGCGTGCTGTTTTTTTCTTCCTCAAGTTAATATAATAAACTATTTTTGAAATTTTTCAACTATTATTATAGTAAAAATCCCAAATAATTTGGGATTTTACTTGTACAAACTAAATTTTTATTATAAATGGGAATTTCCAATATTATTCAATCCTTTTTTTTATTTTTTTCTTATATTTAGTACTTTTTAGATAAATTAGTACTTTATTTTAATGATAATTTAGCTATTAAATCATTATATGGAGCAATAGTATCTTGATTCTTTAAAGAAAGATTATAGTATTGAATTAAATCCTTAATACTTTTTTCACCAGCAATAATATTTCTAATAAAAGTTAATAGTTTTTTCTCATCATCCAAATAATAACTTAATAAACGATTAGAAAAAATATTACTAATTAAATAACCATATGTTTTATGTTCATCATAAGTGACATATTTTTTTAATAATGCAATGTCTTTGTTAGTGGAAGGTAAACGATTTAAAGCAATACTAAGTTTTTGAGCATCAAAGTGTTCTAAAATCATTAAGTGCTCAGCATATACCCTATTAACTCGTTGTTTATATTCTAGTTGTTCTTCAGGCATAATATTACTCAAAATATAACAGCTTATATATTCAACTAAGATACTTAGAAACTCTTTATAGTGAATATTTGATAATACTTCATTATAGTCATTTACTATATATTTAGATAGTAAAGCATGAATATATTCATGAGCGGTACTAACTATTTCAATAGTAGATAGCCTGTCACTTATGTGGAAATGAAGAGGAATCCAATTACCGTTTTGGTAAGTAGTTTCTAAGGCAGCATCAAATGGATTAGGTATAGGTTCTAGTTTTAACATATCATTATAAGAAGTAATTTGATTATAATATTCAGAACCTAAAATATTAGTTAAAATAACTAATAAATATTCTTTTAATTCATTTAAAGATAAATTAGAATACTTAAAGTTAATTGGATCTGGTAACTTAATTGTAGATAATGTTGTTAAGATACGATCATAGTTTTTACGACCACGACTAAAAGATATTTCATCAAAAGTATGATTATGTCCATACTTAAGCATATCATCTACATAGTCGCTAGCTTCGATTAAGGCTTGTATATTTTCCATAGATGACTCCTTTATTATTTTCTTATTAAACTTAATTTTTGATTTACATTTTCATATACTTCGTCATTATTAGCATTAATACCAAAGTAATCTAATAATTTTTGAATTGATTCTTCTCCTACTAAAACTTTTTTTATTTTATCTTCAGTAAGAGTTGGTGAATCAAAATATTTTTTTAATAGAGATTCAGCATATAGATATCCTAAACCATAGCTGGCAGCCATGTTTTCTTTATATTGTAAAGTTGTCTTAGTAGTAGATGCTGATCTTATCCATGGTAAGTTTTTTTCAGCTTGTTCTACAAAAAGGCGATATTCTGGAATATATATATGCTTTTTAGCAGTTTGATAAGAGGCAATAGCAAAGTTTATTTCATTTGGATGAACTTTATAATGCCAAACAATGCTCTCTAGTCTAGTTTCTTCTATTTTACGCATAAAATTAGGTTCTATATTTAGTCTTGTTAAATAATAAATGGCTAATTTTTCAGCATAAATAGATAATATTTCTTCATAATACATTTTTTTATTAAAAGTAATATTTTGTTTACTACAATGAAAATGAATAAATTCATGAACTAAAGTTATAATACTACTTGTTTTATGAGCATTAGGTATTTCAGTAATTCTTATGGTTTGACCATCTTCACTTTTTATATACAAAGCGATACCATTTAGAATTTCATCAGATCCTGAACATTGTAAATGAGTAAAATAATCGATTAGTTCTTCTTCAATATCAACATTAGGAAATATTTGTCTAATTATATATATTGACATATTGAATATATCTTTAAATTCGATATCTTTAAAGTCATCTGTTTTGTATTCTTTTGGTTTAAATGATGCTATTTTATCAATGTATTGGTTATATTTAGTACTAGCACGTCTAAATGATAAATCAACTATGTGAGGATTAAAAACTCCTCTTTTTACATCATCACCAAAAGATTTAATTAAATCATTTTCTGTTTTTTCATATAAATTCATTTTAAGACCCCCTGTTTATCTCAATTAAATATTATCATAAAAGTGTATTTTTAACAAATTTTGCCTATATTTTGGCAAAAAAAAAGCAATTAATGCTTTTTTAAAAGAATAATCTAATAACATCATGGATGGTTACATATAACATTAATAGTAATAATAAACCAAAGAAAATAGTTGTTGTAATAGCTTCGACTTTTTCATTAACTTTTTTTCTAGTTATTAATTCAATTAATAAGAATAAGACATGACCACCATCTAAAGCTGGGATTGGTAAGATATTCATTATACCTAAATTAATACTTAAATAAGCAATTAAGAATAAAACACTACTTACTCCCGCACTACGTGATTCACCAACTACGGTATATATTCCAACAGGGCCAGATAAGGCATTTATAGATATTTTACCAGTAAATAAATTAACAATGGTTAACCACATTTGTTCAATTGTACTGCCAAATTTTTGAAAACCATATTTAATTGATGGGACAAAGCCTTTTTTGACTTCACTACGAAGTTCAATACCAAAAACACGGGTTTCATTACCTTCTTCATCTTTTTCTACTTCTGGTTTAACACTATAAGTATCTTCATTTCCATCTTCGTGTTTAACTGTTATTTCATAGGTATCATCTTTATCTTTTAATAATAGTAAGAGTTGAGCTTTATCCCAAGTACTTACTTTAGTACCATTAACTTTTGTTACTAAGTCTCCTCCTCTAATACCAGCTACTTCGGCAGGTTTTCCTTCTGTAACGCCAGTAATAACTGGTTTTAAAGATGGTGCACCCCATATTAGAGCAATGACAATTAATAAGATAATAGCTAATAAGAAGTTATTAAAAACACCAGCTACAAGAATAATTAATCTTTGATACCATGGACGGTTACACATAAATTTATCTTTAGGTACTTTATTAGTATCGTCATCTTCGTATATTTCACCAGCCATTTGAACATAGCCACCAATTGGTAAGGCTCTTATGGAATAATTAATACCATCTTTACCTTTAATAGTTTTAATTAATGGTCCCATACCAATGGAAAATTCATGGATAAAGACACCACTTTTCTTGGCAGTCAAGAAATGACCTAGTTCATGAACAAAAACTAAAATGCCTAAGATAAATATAAATAAAATAATATTTATAATTGTATTCATTTAATCACCTTTACTTAATATTTCTAAGAATAACCATTATTATAACAAAACCATAAACAATAAATGTTAAACTATCAAGACGATCTAATATTCCACCATGACCAGGCATTATATTAGAAAAGTCTTTAATTTCATTTTCTCTTTTTATTTTACTAAAGAATAAATCCCCTAATTGACCTAATACTGTTAAGAATAATGACATAATTATTAACCCTAATATATTAATATTATTAGTTACAATATTATAATAGTATAAAGAAGCAATGACTGTTCCAAGTAATGAACCAGCTATACTACCTTCGACAGATTTTTTTGGCGATACTGTAGGAATAAGTTTATGTTTACCTATTAAACAACCAATTAGCATAGCAAAAGTATCTGTTATAATGGCTATTAAAATTAGATATAATAATAACCATTTATGTGCATTTCTTAATAAAATTAATAAATTAAAGAAAAGCCCAATAGCGATAACACTACCTAATAGTGAAAATGCTTTATGAGTATTATAGTTATCATCTTTGCTAAATATTGAAGGAATAACTAATATTAAAGTAGTAATCCCTAAGATAGCAAATGATACTCCATTATAAATATATGAAGCATTAAGAGTATTATAAACTATTATTTCATAACAAGTAAAGGCTATTAGCTTAATAAACATAGGAATTTTTTTGTTTTCTTTTAAACTTATTATTTCTTTAAATGCTAATGCTGCTAATAGTCCAACTCCGACAGCATAAGGAATACCACCTATTAAAAATAGAGGAATAACAATAGCTAAAGCTACAATAGCACTAATTACTCTTTGTTTCATCACTATTACCTCCAAATCTTCTATTTCTTTTATTATATTCATCAATAGATTTTTCAAATTCATTTCGATCAAAATCAGGGAAATATACTTTTGGAAAATACATTTCAGCATAACTTAATTCATAAATCATAAAATTTGATATACGTTCTTCACCACTAGTTCTAATCATAAAATCAATTGGTGGTAATTCTTGATACATGTATTTATATAATAATTTTTCATTTATATCATCTGTTTTTACTTTTCCAGATAAAACATCTTCACATATTTTCTTCGTAGCATCTGCAATTTCTTGTTGTCCACCATAATTTAAACAGATATTAAAGACACCTTTTTTATTATTTTTAGTTCGTTCAGTAATTGTTTGCATAGCTTCTTTAACATCTTTTCTTAAATTATCTTGACGTCCTGAGAAAATTATTTTTATATCTTCACTATGGATTTTATCACATTCTTTTTCAAACATATTGACAAAAAGATCCATTAAATAATTAACTTCTTCAGTACTTCTTTTGAAGTTTTCTGTGGAAAAAGCAAAAACACTTAAGTATTTAACTCCCCTATTTATAATATATGGAGCCAAATCACGAATATTTTCAAATCCTTTTTGATGACCTCTTAAAGAAGGTAATTTTCTTTCTTTGGCCCATCTTCTATTTCCATCTAAGATAATAGCTACATGTTCTGGATATATTTTTTCCATTTATAATCAAATCCTTCTTATTTGATTATACTATTATCATAAGTTAATAGCAAGAAACAAAAAGAATTTCTTAAACATTGGGTAAATTTATTTTTTTTAAAATAATGTGTTATAATCTAGGCAATTAATGGGAATAAATATGAAGTCTAATGAATTGGTATGTAGTATTTTAGATTATCTTGAACATAATATAAATGATGATATAAATATATTTAATCTAAGTAAAATATTTTGTTATGATAAATTCTATTTAATGAAGAAATTTAAAAGTGAGCTTTGGATATCAATTATTGCTTATGTTAATAGAATACGTATTTATAATAGTTTAAAGGATTTAGATAGTGATGAGTTATTGTTAAAAGTAGCTATAAGTAATGGCTTTAGTTCTTTAGAATATTATTCCGAAGTTTTTAGTAAGATTATGGGATTTAGTCCTTCAGTAATGCGAAAATACTTTGAAAGAAATTTAGATAAAGAAGAATTATTATTAGTCCGCAAAGCAATAAAAGAGATGAGTGAATTTAAAACTTTTATTTATGAATATAGATTTGGACCAATTAGTGAAGAAGAACAAAAACTTATCTTTTTACCAAACAAAAAATATGCTGCTTAGCATATTTTAATTTGATTAGAAAGAATCAATATTTATTTTAACTTTCTTTAAACCTAGAATGTAAGCATGAGCTTGAACAAGCGTACGAATAGCATTAGCCATCTTACCATTTCGGCCAATAACTGCTCCCATATCACTTTCGTGAACAATTATTTCTAAAATTGTAGATTCTTCTTCTCCACCAAATTGTTGAACACTAACCATATCTGGTTCTTTAGCGATACTTTTAACTAGATATTCAGCAAATTCTTTTAATTCCATAATTATTTACCTTCTTTTTTAGATTCAGTATATTTTTTAATTATGCCATGTTTGCTTAGTAGATTTTTAACAGTATCTGTTGGAATTGCTCCATTATTTAGCCAATACAAAGCTTTTTCTTCGTCTATTTTAACTTCATATTCAGCGGGGATTGGATTATAAGTACCTATAGTATCAATAAATCTTCCATCTCTTGGACTACGAGAGTCAGCTGCTACAATTCTATAGAAAGGTCTTTGTTTTGAACCGCCTCTTTTTAATCTAAGTTTAACTGCCATATATTTCCCTCCTTCATTTAGCTATATTAATATATCAAATATTATTTATGATGTCAACCTTAATTAGTTGACATCTATACAAAAAAACATACAAGTTTTACTCGTATGTTATTTTTCTTCTTTTATATAATCTTCTTTAATATCTTCAACTGATTCT
>CANQFI010000080.1 GCA_947598455.1 uncultured Bacilli bacterium
CTTGTTCTTTTAATGAACGAATCGTTCTTTCAGTAAGTCCATTAGAAACACATATTTTAACATTAGGAAATCCTGCTTCATCAAACATTCTTCTAGTTTCTTTAGATAGATAAGCTAAATCCCCAGAATCAATTCTAATTGCTTTTAATTCATGTCCTTTACTTCTTAAATATTGCGCAGTTTTAATAGCATTAGGTACACCACTTTTTAAAACATCATAAGTATCAACAAGTAAAGTACAATTATCAGGATAAATATCTGCATAAGCTATAAAAGCATCATACTCCGTTGGAAAAGAAGTTACATAACTATGGGCGAATGTTCCAGATATTGGAATATCCTTTTCTTGACCAGCTAAAACATTAGATGTTCCTGCACAACCACCAACTATTGCATAAGAACTTGCTAATACTGCTGTTTCTGGTCCTAATGCACGACGAGCTCCAAATTCACTAATTGGAATTTTACCAGCTGCTTCTACTACTCTTTTAGCTGCAGTTGTATAACAAATACCAGCATTTAAATAACTAAGTAATATTGTTTCAATTATTTGTGCTTCAATAATTGGTGCTTTAACTGTTACAATTGGTTCATTAGCAAATACTGGTGTTCCATCAGGTACAGCATAAATACTACCCGTAAATTTTAAATTTCTTAAATAATTTAAAAATTCTTCATTAAATAAACCAGTATCTCTTAAATAATTGATATCATCATCATTAAAATGAAAATTCTTAATATAATCAATTATCTCTTTAACTCCACCCATAACTCCATATCCTTTATCAAAAGGATTTTTTCTAAAGAATACATCAAATACTGCTTCTTCTTTATCTTTACCTTTACTAAAATATACTTGACTCATTGTAAGTTCATATAAGTCAGTCATCATTGTTAAATTTCTCATAATCCTAATTCTCCTCTTTCATTGTTTTTACTAATTTAATACCTGTATTTTCCATTACTTTATAAGCTCGTTCATTATTTATTTTTCTATCATGAACATTTGGTATATCATAAGTTTCTACTGCATCTTTTGGTACAATAATATCTACATCCATATTCATTTCATCAAAGAAATTTCTCAAAGCTATCGCAAAATTTTGAATACATATATCAGTACAACAACCAACAATAATTACTCTTTTAAGTTCAACCATTTCCATAAGCATTTCCATCATACCTGGCGCAAATAAAGCACAAGTTGAATTTTTTAAAAAAGTTCTATTTGCATATTCTTCATATATAGCTAGCTCTTTAATTGTTCTAGATTCTTCATCACCCATACAATGTTCAGGGTATCTTTTTAGTTCTACACTATCCTTAGTATGACAATCATTTACAACAAAGAATCCTTCACCCTTTTCTAAAGTAGATCTAATAATTGGTACTATCCTAGGTATAATATGTTTAATAGTTGGATCAGCTAAATTACCTTCTTCACAAAAACCAACATTCATATCGATTAAAAATAATGCCTCCTTCATTTCCTTAATATCTTTTTTCTTTTCCATTTTTTCTCATCCCTTTTCTTTTTTACATTTTGTTAATATCAGATATTATATTTTAGTTATTATCAAATTATTAATATCAAGTATTAAAATTTAAACAGCTTTTTAATTCCTGTTATTAACATTATATTAATATCAAATATAAAAGTCAATATCTTTTTAACAAAAGATTAAAAACATTTACAAAAATTTAAAAAAGTAAGCATTAAACCTACTTTCTATGGTATTAATAATACCTGACCAATACTTAAATTAGTTGTTTTTAAATCATTTAAATTTACTATATCAGTAACTGTCGTTCCATACTCTTGGGCTATCTTATATAAAGTATCTCCTGCTTTTACCACATAAGTTTTACTAGATCCACTACTACTTTTAGGTACTAATAGTTTTTGTCCAATACTTAATAAATTACTATTCAAATTGTTAATATCTTTTAAATTATCCACAGTTGTTCCATACTTACTTGCAATACTCCATAAACTATCCCCTGATACATTTTTTATGTAATATAATTAATAATATTATAATTTTTATTTTATATTATTTTAATAATACTTTAATAATACTTGTTATATTAAAAATATCATTTCATAATTTTTAACAATTTTAAAGTTTGTTCTTCTAATTCTTCATTATATCTACTAACATATTCATCTTGTTGAGCAATTGCTGTATCAACTAATAAACCATCACTAAAAATTACATTTCCTTTATTCCTTAATTTTATGTAATTATTTTCATAAGGAATATTCAAAGTACTAGCAATTTGTTCCATGGCAATATCAATAGGTTGATGTAAAAAAATATTTTTTTCTTCTCTACTTTCAGCACATTTATAATTATAATATGCTTCTTCATAATCTATTGGTGGCAAAATAGTAATTTCAACATTGTCTCCCGTTTTATTATAACTATCTAAATCATTATTTCTAGAAACATAAATACTAACAGGTACTAAATTAACCAGTTGACTATGACTTCTAGCATTATAGACTAGTCTACTAGCACCAGTGTGTCCTCTAAAAATTTTTCTATCATAAACATAAGCACCCTCTGGAAATATAGAAACACTTTTTTGACTTAACAAAAATTTTAATGCTTGAGCTAAACACATATTAGTATATACTGGACCACCATGTGCTTCCAACGGCATAGCATACAAATATTTATTCACAATATCTTTTCTTTCCTGTTCATTTTTATACACTAAACGAGCACTTATTAAACTTACTATTTCTTTTGGTAAAGCCATAGGCAAATAAAATATATCCATTAAACAATTATGATTTGCAACTACAACATTTATTTCATCTTTAGGATAAATATCAATATTTTTTACAATTAAGTTAATTTTATTTCGTAATTCTTTAAGATTTTCTAGTTTATTCATATTTTTGTAACTCCTTATCTAGCAAAAAGGCCATTTTTTCATGTCCATTATCATTTAAATGAATTCCATCTTCAAATAAATTCATGTTATTAGATATTATGGCATTAATTTTTTGTTTTTTAAAATATTTAATTATTTCTTGACGTTTTACTTCACATTCATCATTAAATATTTCTTTAGCATTTACCTTATAATCAAAATTAATTGGTAGTATATATATTATCTTTGGCATTTTATTATTAAAATATTTCTTTCTATCTTCAATATCATTAAAACTTTCCTCAATTTTTTCTTTATACCAAAGTAAATCACTAATTATTTTTTCACTAGTTTTATTATATTTTAATTGTAAATCATTAGTTCCCAAAGAAATAATAATTATATCAACTGGAGCATTAGTTCTAAATGTTGAAATAAATGTATCTTGTCCATTTTTATATTTTTTAATATTTTCATCATTTCCAGCTAATCGACCTGGTAAACCTTCTTGAAAAAATAAATATTTTTGATTATATTTTTTTCTTAAAATATTAACCCATTGCTTATCATCATCAATTCTTTCACCTGTTATAAAATTATCCCCCCAAGTATTAGAATCGCCATACACTAATATTTTTTTTAACATAATTACACCCCTTGCTTTTTACAATATTTAAAATTATTGTAACATACAATAAGGTTAATTTACTTAAAATTGTATTTTAATTCAAATATTTTTCCATAAAATATTCATATTACAATGCTTTTTTATGTAGTACTTGTAAACGTAAACATAATATCTATTCTTCTATCTTGATAGATATAAATTTTTTCAATTAAATTTATTATTAATTTTCTTATTGGATTTTCTATTGCTAAAAATTCATTAATGTATTTTTCTACCTTTTTATTATCTATTTTATTTAAATTTATTTGCTTATTTTTAAGATCAACAATGTTCTTTTTATTATCATCTATTTCTTTTTTTATATTTTCACTTATTCTTAAATATTGTGATTTATCTATTATTCCTTTTAATCTATCCATATAAGTTTTATCTAAATTTTCAGTTAATTTATTATTTATAAGTTTTAGACTTTCAATTTGTTTTTCTAATTTTAAAATATTATCTTCAAATTTTATGTCTCCTACAATATTTTTTATTTTGTTTTTATCAAGATATTTATAACAAACATCCTTAATATTATCTAAAATTACTTTTTCTAGTGTTTCATAGTTATTTGTATGTGTAGTACAAACATGAAATTTAGAATAAGTCCTATAATAATCACAAATAGTATAACTTCTTCCTGTTTTATTTTGATATCTTATTGTAATTCGATGGTTACAATCTCCACAATATAATAGTCCATCTAACAAATAAAATCTTTTCTTTTCCGGTCTTTTTACATTTTTAGGAAGTAGTGTTTGCACATAATTAAAAGTATCCCTATCTATTATTGCTTCATGAGTATTCGGAACAATAATATAGTCCTTAGGATTATTTTTAACTATCTTTTTAAGTTTATAATTTATTTTTTTAGTTTTTCCTTGAACCGAATCTCCTACATATATTTGATTAGTTAAAATAGCTTTTATAGTTGTATCAACCCAAACCCCTTTGTCTTGACTAAGACAAAATGAATTAGTACATTTTGTATTCCAAACATAATTGTAATAGGATGCTGGAGTTTTTATTTTTCTTTTGGTAAGTTCTTGTGCAATATAGTGGTATGTATTACCTTTAAGTGCTAAATCAAATATTAACCTAACAATCTTTGCTTGTTCTTCATTTATTATTAAATGATTTTTGTTTTTAGGATCTTTCATAAAACCATAAGGACATCTTCCAGATACATATAAACCATCTTTCATTCTCGAATATAGACTAGTTTTAACTTTTTTAGAAATATCTTTTGCATACATATCATTTATTATTGCCTTAAAAGGCGCTATGTCATTATTAGTATTATCTATAAATGTATCTATTCCATCATTGATAGCAATATACCTTATATTATTATTAGGAAAATATTTTTCTATTAGTTCCCCTGTACCTATATAATCTCTACCTAGTCTCGACATATCCTTAGTAATAATCATATTGATTTTACCAGCTTCAATATCCTTAATCATTTTTTTAAAAGCAGGTCTTTCAAAATTAGTACCCGTAAATCCATCATCTACATACTCATCTACAACACTATAATTGTTTTCTTTAACATATTGATTAAGTAAACTTCTTTGACTAACAATACTATCAGATTCAATATTTCCATCATCTCTTGATAATCTTATATATAGTCCTACATTAAAATCACTATTCACATCCATTAATTCATACTCCTTTCACTTTGAAAATAATGAGAATAATTGAATCTTTTTTATTTATTCAAAGTATTACAAGTCATATTAATATTTTTCTCTAATTCTATTTTTAATATATTAGTTATTATTTCATTTAAAGATTTACCATTTTCTTTAAATATTAAATTAATCTTATATTTAAGCATAGAGTTTTATACCTCCAATAAATTCTATGGTTTTATCATTTAAATTAGTATATCAATATATTAGTGCATAAAAAAATCATCCTAAATTATATCTTTTATTTAATTTTATAGGACGATTATTTTTTCATATTCAAGGTTAATCTATTATCATTTTTTCATCTGAGTTTCATATTTAGAATAAAAGGCATCTATAAATTTAGTCGAATTCTCATTTTTATCTGATTCTTCTAGTTTTTTTACTATTTTTTCTATCATTTCTTCAGTAAATCTAGAGTTTAAATCACGTTCATAAGCATATTCATCTTGATAATCACTTCTATCAATAAAGTTATCTTTATGATATTTCCACATTTCCCTTAAACAAAATAAATCTGAATCATTTCTAATATCATTAACTTCTACATTACGAAAGTCCCTACCTTTATTAATAATCTTATCAATAATTTGATTCACTACCATTTCATATAATTCATCATAAACCGGATAGTCTTCTTCTTCTAATTTAAATAAATCTTTTTTGACAATTCCCTGCTCCATCAGATATTTCTTTAAACCAGCACTTTTATCATATAAATAAAACTTCTCATATTTTTCAAAATTAGGAATTACAGATCTAATCGCAAAAAGAGTTTTTGCTTCTATAGAATATTCTAGCAAATCGTGTTTTGATTTTTGTTCTGGTGATAACTCCTCACCATATCTAAGCGATGATGCTATTTGTCTAGGTCTAGGTACTACAAATTTTAGTGCTTCAAACATTTTAATAGGATCATTCTCATCAAATACTTGTTCAATATCATAATATAAAAAATCTATAAACCAAAATCCAGTTTCCTCATCATAAAATAAATTTTTATTTTTACTCTCATACCCCATTCCATATAACAAACAGCCATCCCTAATAAGTTTTTTATAATGTTCAAATGGCATATTATACACACGTTTTAAATCTGAAATTACTGTATCATATGAGACTCCATATTTTGCCATAGAAGCACAATTTTTACCTTTGCATTTTTCTTGTAAGACATAACAAACATCTTTAGTTCCCTCAATTGTCCTCATAACAGAGATATGCCGTGGAGTATTAACACCTTTTTGAATTAGTTGATTAACTCCTTCCATAACCATTTCTTCACAATCACGTGCTCTTTGCTTATCTTTTGCATACTTTAATGAAAGTATATATTTTACTAAAATAACATCTCCAAAATCAAAGCATTCACTTCCTCCATCACTTATATTTTGTTTATTTTTAGATTGTTCAATTGCATCTTTTATATCTATCATATCTTTTACTCCTCATAAATATTATAGCATAAATGTTATTATTCTAAATAATATAGTTTATTAATAGTAAACTCATTATTCCCCATAAAAATTCTATCCCCACTCTTAACTATATAAGTATCGTATTCACTATTAGAACTAGCTTCTCCAGTTCCACTAACTAACAATTTTTGATTAATCGTTAAATTATTTGAAGTTAAATTATTCATTTTTTTGAGTTCATCAACAGTTAATCCATATTGTTTAGCTATTCCATATAAAGTATCACCCGATTTAACTGTATAATAAACACCTACATCACTACTTGAACTAGTATCTTTTACTAGTAATCTTTGACCAACTGAAATTATATTACTTGCTAAGTTGTTCATATCTTTTAACTTTTCCACAGTCAAACCAAACTTATTAGCAATACTCCATAAACTATCACCTTTTTTAACTATATAGTAGTTTTCATTAGCAGATTCTCCCATAAAACTATATGGTACTCCAACATATCCAGCTATAGCTTTAACAACTGCTTCAGCATAATCACGCCAATACTTTTTTAGTAAATCAGCATCTGTTGTATTATCTAAAAAACCATACTCGACAATTATAGCTTCTGTATTGCCAGTATCACGATGAATAAAATAATAATCTTTACTTGGATCAGAAGGATATCTTCTTTGATAATATTTTCTCACATCTCTACCATTATTTTCCAATTCTGTAGCTATCCTTTTACTTAAAGCATCACTATTCCTTAAAGCATATATAATTTCCGAACCTTGTCCACCACCAGCATTAATATGATTACTAAGTACTATAACATCACTACCACTACCATAAGGAGCAATTATTCTTTTAACACGATCATTCGGTTCAATAGTTTCATCAGTAGTTCTAACCATTGTATTTTCTATTCCTAATTGATCTAATCTATCATGAATATATTCTGATATTTCTAAAGTGTATTCTTTTTCTATAATTCCATTACCAGAAGAACCTGGATCACTACCTCCATGTG
>CANQFI010000081.1 GCA_947598455.1 uncultured Bacilli bacterium
GTCATCTGACTCTTTTTTGAATGGTTGTTCTTTTAATTATTGTAATTTTTAATTAAAATTTTTCTAATTCTTACATTATAGAATATTAAAAAACTTTATTAGATTTACTGAATAGTGAATACACTTTTCCCATCTATTAGATCATTGTTTAAAATAATATGTACATCAGCAGGTATGCAAAAAGCTGGTCTAACTGCGTTTTCATTAATTCCAGCAATTGTATCTATACCTCCCATTCCTATGCTACCATCATCACCTATTGCAATAACGGTATTACTACCACTAAGAGCTGGTGTACGCAACCACCAAGAACTTGCTTCTAAATTCTTGTAAGTAGCAATCCTATTTTGAACTTTCTTAAAATAGGATAGAGTATTCCCTTCTTTTAAAGCTATTGAACTTAATGAATTATTTCCTACCTCATTTGCTGACAATAGAAAAATATTTCTCATTATTGTTTCAGTGTCTTTCGTATGTGTGCCAATTGATTTTTTAGAAGTTATTTCAATTTTACTTGTAACTATCAATTTTCTAACACTTTCAGAAAGTCTTGAATAATACTTTTGGTTAAGGAAATTGTCTATTTCACTACCATTATAATATGCTCCATATTCTCCTGATGAATTGTATGGTTGTGAATCTTCCAACAAAAATTCTCTTAAAACTAAACAATTTCCATTATAATTTGAGGTAAGTACAATAAAAGAAGTTAATTCATTATCTTCCTCAAGATATATACGATACCCCCATGGACTATTTGCATCATAAGCTATTTCTCCGATTGTTGTAGGAAATTCTTTGGAGTTATCAACATTGTTTTTTGATTTGTCGTAAATAATTATTCCACCTATAACTAGAAACAATAATGTGAATGTTACAATTATTTTAGATAAATGTTTCAATTTTATACCTCCTACATATTATTTGCTTTTTTTACAAATTATTAATTTATAGTTTAAACAATATTACTATTTATCTAAATAAAGTGTAACAATAAAACCTCAAAAACTCAATATTTTACACAATTTTTTTTAGGATTGTTCGATTTTAGTTTACAAAACGTAGAAGATAAAATAAAATATTTAATTAGCATTAATTTGAAAGGGGTAATTATTAATGCTTCCAAACAATTAATGCAAAGTGGAAGCATCACCTATGCTCGATATGAGTTTTTAAAAAAGAAAAACTTAACCTCAACACCTGATGATTACTATTTATTATTTAGTGATGAGCCTTATTTTTCTAAAGGATTTCATATTACCAAAGGTGAACTTATAAAAAAATATGATTATAACAAATACAAGGAGCAGAAATATGGAAAAATTAATTGAACTTGGAATTACTGAAGAAGAATTAAAAAGTATGTTAGAATTAAATAAAAATATCTTATCAGAACCTGAATTAAATATTTTAATTGATATTCTATATTTAATTAAATGTGACGAAAGAATGATTAAAAACATCTTAATTAGTAATCCTAATTATTTATCTCGTCCTAAAGAAGATGTCGTAGGTCTTATTAATGAATTATTAAATCTTGGTATTAATGATTTAAATATTTTATTTGATACTAATCCTTATCTTTTGGACCTAGATGATTTTGATATTGAAGATTATAAATCAGAACATCATTATTCTAATGAAGAATTAGTAAATTTACTTGAAGGAAATCCTTTTATTTTTAGTGAAGTATAGGATTCTTTTTTTATTAGAATATCTTATGATATAATATAAAAGAGATGATAAAATGACTAATAAGGATTTAAAAAAATATTTAGAAGAAAAAATAAGTATTGAAAATAATAAAAATGATGCAGGTCATAATATGGATCATATTAATTATGTTCTTCGTCGTAGCTTAACTTTTGCTAAACAAGTTAAAGATATCAATTTAAATATGGTTTATACTATTGCTTATTATCATGATGTAGCTCATCATCTAAATCATCAAAATCATGAAATATTATCAGCTAAAATCTTAAAAAATGATAAAAATTTACTAAATTGGTTTACCAAAGAAGAAATAAATATTATGGTCGAAGCCGTTGAAGATCATCGGGCTTCTAATAACAAAGAACCACGTTCTATTTATGGTAAAATAGTCTCTTCAGCTGATCGTAATATCACATTAGAAGAACCATTTAAAAGAACCTATGCTTATCGTCTAAAACATAATCCAGAATATACCTTTGATGAAATTATTAAAGAATCGCAAAGTCATTTACAAAACAAATTTGGTTCTACTGGTTATGCTAATAATAAAATGTATTTTAATGATCCAGAGTATACTAAGTTTTTAAAAGATTTAAATAAAATAATCTATGATGATGAATTATTTAAAAAAGAATATATAAAAATAAATAAAATAAACAAAAAGAATTATGAATTAAATCGTGCTCGCTCTTTGTGTAAGAGAGTAGAAGAACTTGCAAGTATTTATAATTTAGAATATTTTTTTATAACAGAAGGCGCAAGTTCTTGTCATATAAAAAACAATGATGCCATAAGAACAGCTCGTAAAAATCATGAAAAATGGGAAAAAGAACACGGATTTAATCCGCAAGAAGATTGGAGTAAAGAAAATGAAAAATAATATATATGTAAATACTCAAAGTAGTATAAAAATTGTTAGTGACAAAATAATCTATTTTGATCCTTTTAAAATTGAAGAAGAAATACATGATGCTGATATAATCTTTATTACTCATGATCATTATGATCATTTAGATTACGATTCAATAAACAAAGTAAAAAAAGATAATACCTTAATTGTCGTCCCTGATAGTATTGCTCCTGAGGTTTTAAGTCATAAAATAAGTCCGCAAACTTTAATTGGTGTAAACCCTAATGAACAATATAATATTGCTGGTTTTGCTATTGAAACAATCCCTAGTTATAATATAAATAAATTATTTCATCCTAAAAGTAAAAATTATGTAGGTTATATTTTAACTTTAAATAATGAACGAATTTATATAGCTGGCGATACAGATGTAACTCCTGAAGCTAAAGAAGTTAAATGTGATATAGCATTAATACCTATTGGTGGTAAATTCACTTGTGATTACAAAGAAGCTTCTGAATTAGTAAATATTATTAAACCTAAAGTAGTTATTCCTATCCATTATGGTAGTATTATTGGTGAAATGAGTTATGGTGAAGAGTTTAAAAAGTTACTAAATTCTGATATTGAATGTTTAATAAAAATAAAGTAGGTAGTGTAAATGAAATATGAAAATATAAAAAAGCCTTTAGAATTATTAAAGTTTATGGATGAAATAGAGTATGGTTTTGTTACTCCTGATAATAAAAGAATAATAGGTAATGGTGATGACTTTGATAAAAATATTTTATCTTGGACTTTATCATCCCCAACTAAACTTTTACAAACTAAATTAGGTCATTGTTTCGATCAAGTTGAATTAGAGCGTGATTGGTTTACTAAAAATAATTATAAATTTAAAACATATTTTCTAATCTTTAATTTACCATATCCTAATTCTGGACCTACTCATACTTTTTTAGTTTATCAAGATAATAATAAATATTATCATTTTGAACATGCTGATGGTCTAAATAGAGGTATTCATGAATTTAATTCATTAGATGAACTATTAGATGATGTTTATAAAAAACAGCTTAAATACGCCAAAGATTTCTTAACTGCTGAAGAACTTAAAACCTTATCATTATATGAATATAACAATCCTTCTTATGATTTAGATTTTATCTCATATATAAACTGGATAGTAGATAATGGTCATAAAATTAAATAGAAAGAAGGTTTAAAATGCCCTTTAACAATGGAGAATTACCTAGTATTAAAGATGTATTAAAATATTTTATTGATGAACTAAATCGTTTATTAATTATTTTATGGTTAGTAACTTTAATTATTAGTTTTTTTACTCATAATTTTATTTTAGATTTAATACCTATTTTAATTTTTATTACCATTTTATTTCGTTTACTATCTAAAAATAAAAGTGCTCGTTATAAGGAAAACAATTGTTATTTAAAAATTATTAAAACACTGAAAAAACCATTTGAAAATATTATTCGTAATTATAAAGATCGTCATGTTTATGTCTATAAAAAATGTCCTAAATGTAAGACAACCTTAAAATTGCCATTACCCAATAAACGTGGAATTAATCATGCAAAATGCCCTAATTGTAAGTATCGTGTAACATTATTTACTTTAAGAAAATATAAAGTAGAAGTAATTAAGAAGAAAAACAATAAGTGATTATTGCTTTTACTAATACATAAAAAATAGTGATGTTAACCCTAATTAGGAAACATCAATGAATTTAGGCTTGTGAAGGAGAAAACTCCAATGAAACAAGAAAAAGAAATCGTGAGGTTTCTTAAAGTAAAATAATAATTTTAATTATTTATTTTACTTTAGTCCTTAAAATTATTTTTGACTTATTATAACTAAATAAGTATAATAAGAACCTATTGAAAAGGGGAATTTACATGATTAGTTATGCTAAGCAAATAAAAAGTCGTGGTTTTACTACGTTACCAGAAATAAAATATCCTTCTAAAGAACTAATTAGTATAGCATCTTCAATAGAAGAATTTTTAAAAGAACCAGTCAAAATTAAATCAATGTCTAAAAAAGCTGTTTTAGCAGAAAGTCAAAATTTCCTATTACATCATTTTAGACTTTATGATATACCTTATGAAAAAAGAGTTAAATTTTTAACTTTTAATTTTGAAATATCTAAATATATTCATCCTTTTGCTTTACCAATAAAATATGTTTCAAACAATGATAGTTTTTATGGCTGTTCACGTGAAGTATTATCATTTAAAACTGGGTCAGAAGTATGTTCATCTTTAAAATATCGTTGGATTGAACTACCTAATGATTTAACTGAGTTAACACCACTTGCCTATACTCATGAAATAATTCATACTCAACTTAATCATGTACCAGGAATTATAAAAGAATATAATAATATTGAATTTTTAAGTGTTTTCTTAGAAATTGTTGAAGCATTTGAAAGCTCTAATTTCAATCTAATGCATATCCACGATTTTTATCGTTTATGTGAACTAAAAGAAATAATTAATGACTTAGAAAAAAACTATGATTCTTGTAATAGTAAAGTTCGAGACATTTTATTAGAAGGTACTTCATACCTTCATAGTACATTAAAAGCTTACCATTTATTTGATATATATTTAAAAGGTAACAATGAATTGAGAAAAACAATAATGATTGGTATTCAAAAAGTGTTAAGTCATATTATGAGTATTGAAGAACTATTAGCATATTTTGATATTACTTATGAAAATAGTATAGATGAAGAAATTTTTCAAAAACATATAAGGGGGATTTAATAATGAAAGAGATTTCTATAAAAGAACAAATAAGAAGAAGAGGATATTCTAGTGAAATAGAACCATATATTCCAACAACCGATTTTATTGTAACAGCTGCCCAAATTGGTCAGTTAGATACAAATAAAAAAATTAATAACTTATATCACATGTCTATTGAAGACGCAATATCAGATACAAATATTTTTTTTAAAGTTTTATATAAATTACACGATGTTCCATATATGAAATATAAAATAAATACACCATTTTTTAAAATAGTTAAAAGACAATTAATAAGTCCTTTCGATTTACCAGTATTTTCTAAAACTGTAAGTGATGACTATTTTTATGGTGATTTAATTACTGCACTACCCAAAGATGGTTATGAAGAAATTGCTTTTCTAGGCATTACTTTAAATAGTTTAGTAAGTGAATTAACATCTTGTATTTATACTCATGAAATAACTCATTCTCAAATCGATTCTGTTTATGGTGCTGTTAAAAATTATTATAATTCAGAAGTTATAAGTATTTTTGTAGAACTTCAAATAGCAGAACTATTAAATAAAGGAGAAAAAATCTTAAGAATCGAAGATTCCAGAAGAATTTATGAAATAGAAAATTTAGCTCGTGAACTAAAAGATTATCATCAAAAAAGATTAGAAAAAAGCGAAGATGATGCTTTATTAGATTCTAAATATACCATTTCTGATGTTCGAGCATACAATTTATTTTCTGAATACTATTATGGTAGTAAAGCTACTAAAGAATATATAAGAAGTCGTATTCAATCTATCTTTGATGGTAAGTGTTCAGTTGAAGAATTATTAAATGAATTTATGGATCTAAATCCTACTAACGACTTAAATCCTAAATTAACCTTTTCTAATAAAACTATTAAATACTTTAATCGTTAAAAAATTGACAAAAATAAATTATTATTGTACGATTTAATTAGTAGAGGAGTGTGATTATATGAAAAACATAAATATTATTAAAAATCTTTATAGTAAGTTAATCACACTAGATAATAACTAATTTATCTTATCTTTTATGTGGAACTTACTATAAAGTAAGTTCTTTTTAAATTAAAAAATAGAAAGGTGATTAAAATAACACATCATAAAAGATATGAAAATATTAAAAAAGAAAGAAAAGAAAAAAATATAAATATTGAATTTATTCATGAAAGAAAAGATTCTGCTTTAGTAATTGAAACAACTTATCAAAATGCTTATGTCTTTAAAGATAATAATATAAAAGAAGCAAAATTATCTAAAAAATATCCTTATGTTATTAATAAACTATTATTTCCTGGTGATAAAGTAATTCTAAATAATAATGAAATAACTGCTATTATTAAAAGAAAAAATATTCTAAGTCGTAATAAATATGATGGAACAAAATTAAATTCCAATGGTATAGAAAAAATAATTGCTACTAACATTGATTTAGCTATTATCGTTGTTGCAGTAAGTGATCCACCATTACATCCAAACTTTATCGATCGTTATACCATTCTTTTACAAAATAGTCATATTCCTTTTCTTATCTGTTTTAATAAATATGACTTAGTAACTGAAAAAGAAGACCAAATAATTAATTTTTATAAAGAGTTAGGTTACGATATAATCAAAACATCTACCAAAACTAAAGAAGGTTTAAATATCTTACAAGAAAAACTTCTAAATAAAACTTGTATCTTTATTGGTAATAGTGGTGTCGGTAAATCATCTCTTACTAATTATCTATTAGAAGATGACTTAGTAAAGACAAATAGCATCGGTGATAAAACTAAAAGAGGATGTCATACTACAACTACTTCTAAATATTATTTATGGGCTCCTAATTCTGGCATTATTGATACTCCTGGTATTAGAAGTTTAAGTTTAAAAGATTTTAATGTTTCTGATATTAAAAATTACTATCAAGAATTTATACCATATAATAACTTATGTAAATACCATAATTGTCTTCATTATGATGAACCATTAAGTACATGTGC
>CANQFI010000082.1 GCA_947598455.1 uncultured Bacilli bacterium
AGTGCAACAACGCATGTACCTATAGCAACTTTGTGAAAAATATTATTTTTTCCGTTCTTTTTACCTTTTCTTGCTCCTGTGCTTTTTACATGATTACCAGCTTCATAAGCATTAAGTCTGTCTGGATCCATAATAATTGCGTAAGCATCTTCTAGTTCATCTAATTTGCTATAAAATTCTGTAGTTTCAATTATTCCATTATCACGCGCTTGATATAGTGCATTTTTACGTTTAGCATATGATTTAATAATATCTTCTTTAGGTGCACCTTTAGAAACACCTAAAGTTTTATAAATATTCATTGCCATTAAAATACCCCCTTAAATTTTTAAATTTCTTTTTTCTCAGAAAGTTAATCTAACATAATAAGTATTAAAAGTCAACTTTATCTTATTATATAGATACTTGAATAGCTAGAGAAAAATTGCCATAATTGGAACAATAATTTTTCTAACAAGGCAATTATATCATCATAGTTGAAATTATGTCAAAATTTACTATATTATTTCAAAAAAAATTTTAATTTAGTAAAAAATGTGTTATAATGTCTTAAGTCTTGGGGTAGACTTGGTTTCGACAGGTTACTTTTGAGTATGACTGCAAGTGGTAGGAATACCTTAAATTCACAATTAAAATTAAATGACGAAACTTCATATAGTTTCGCTCCTGCTTTCGCAGCAGCCTAATATAAGGTATAGGAGCACTCTTACTTATTTTTACCTATAGAATAAGATAAGGGTTTATATATATAGGGTATATTATTATATTTCCTAAGGTATAGTAATGAATTTTTATTAGGATAGTTAAGATAGTAGGTACGTTATAGCCGGCTTCTTGGCGAAATTATAAATCTAACTAAACTTGTAGATGTTGTATATCAAGGTAGTTTGGACAGGAGTTCGATTCTCCTCTACTCCACCAAATTGATACTAAACTCGAGCTTTTTGTAGTTCGAGTTTTAAAATGTTTTAATTTATGCTAAAATATGTATTGATTTTGATATATTTGTTAATTTATAGAACACATTTACATAGTGGCATTATATTGGAGGTAAGAAAAGTGAGAACATTTGCTATTATTGAAATAGGAAGTAATAATACTAAGACACATATTTATGAAAATGAAAAAATGATATATGAGGATAATGTAACAATAGAATTTAAGAAAAATTATAACGACAATCAAAAAATAAATGAAAATGATTTAAATAAATTATTTACTATAATAGAAAAGGCACTGCAGTATACAAAAGAAATTCATATTTATGGATGTAGTATATTTAGAAATATAAATAATGAAGAATTAAGTAATATTAATTTGAAATTAAAAAGTAAGTTTGATGTAGAAATTGAAGTAGTATCTCAAGATGATGAGGCACAATATACAGCGTTGGGATGTTATAACAAAATAAAATATAATGGAAATATCTGTGTATTTATTGGCGGTGGTGGATCTATTGAATTAATCTTTGTTAATAATGGTAAAGTACTTGATAAAAAGTACTATGGCTTTGGAGTTGTTGATGTTACACAAAAATTTAGTAGTTTAAAAGATGATATTCCTAAGTGTGCATTTAACGAAGTATATAATTATATTAGTGAATTAATTGGAAATATAAATATAGAAGCTGAAGTTTTAATATTAGCAGGAGGAGATCATTTATATTGGTATAATAATGCAGGTTATAAGTTATTAGAAAATAAATTGTATGATTCTGACAATCAACAATATATGATAACGAAGGATATGAGTGAAGATTATGATCATGATGCTCTTATTACTTCTTTAAATAAAATACGTCAAAAGAGTGATAATCCATTATGGTTTGATGGTTCAAGGGCAATGAAAGTAATTACTAACTTGATTTCTAATAAGGTTAATGCAAAATATATAATTCCAACAAAAATAAATATGGAAGATGGCCTAAAAGAAAAGCTTATAAATGCAAAAGATTAAATTAGAGTTTATTATATTTTTATTAAAGTATATATTCCTTTGTGGTAATACTGATAATTTTTAGAAATATTTTAACATTGGTATAGATAATCTTTTAAGTAGATGATTTCGATATTTTTATCAAAATATTTAGAGGTTAATTAGTTAAAGTAAAATATAATATATAGATAAATTTAGCTAGGAGGGAAAAAATTTGGTTATAGAATTTAAAAATAATAATATATATCCTAGTTTAAAAGATGTATTTATTAGACAGGATGGAAAAACCTTAAAAATATTTTATGGTGCAACAGGAGATCTTTATTTTGATATATTTGGTAGTTATGGTTTTAATGATTCAGGTATTAGGATGTCTAAATTTTGCATAGGTAAAGATAGCGAAATTTATTTTTATTTTGTTGATCTTTTTTATGATATTTTGAATTGTAGAGTATATGATGATAATGATTTGGATTTTAATGAAAGAGATTTAAACAAGCATTTACAAGAAGCAAATGTGAATAGTAGGTTATTGAAAAATGGTAATATTGAATGGTATAGTGATTCTATTTATGACGAAAAAGCAAATTTATTGCGAATTGAAAAAAATGATAAAGGAATTATATTTTCTTTTTTTGATAATCCTGAGGATCCTACTTTTGGTTTTGGTATTCGAATTTGTAATTCTGGTTCTAAGTATGAACCATTTAACTTATGTTTTATGAAATTATTTAACCAGTTTCAGCAAATAATTAAATCGGATGTAAAAAAATTAGAAATAAAGTTAAAGTAATGTGTATAAATTCTGATATTAGTGTTAAAAGGATATTAAAATTGTTTATGGTTCAGGTTGTAAAATGTTTAAATTATAATCTTTATTGATTTAATTAGTTTATTTAGCAATAAAAAATGTCAATATTATTTTCCTAATTATATATATTGGTATTAAAGTTGGCTAAGATGTTAGAATATGATAATAAGGAAAAATAAAATATTATTATAATTAGGAAATTATGATAGACTAAAAGTTAGTAGTGATTTTTATGGTCAAAGATTATAAATAATACTTGAAAAAAGTTGAATTTATATTTGGAAAATATAATTTAATATATCAAATAAAAATATGTTAAAAAATATAAAAACGGAGTAATTTATGAATAAGTTGTATAAAACTTTAGATATATATGGTGCTTGGCTTGTAGAGGCTAATTCTCGATATAATAGTCTTGTTGGAATAAAAAATATTATTGGAATTAAAGTAGTGTATAATGATAAATATTTATTTTATTCTATCCTTGATGATTGTTTTTTTCGCATTCTGTCTCAAAATGATCTAAGTATAGATATTTGGTCAATTCTTTATGGAAGAATTTTTGTACAAATAGGTGAATATCAAAAATTTCCATATGAAATTAAAACTTTTGGTATGGATTTGTATGATTATATAGGTAAAGACTATGTTACTAAACAAGAAATACTGGAAATTAAGAAAAATAAAGAGTGGTTATTTGGATATCAGAGTGATTTCAGTTATAATTTATTAAAAACTGATACTATAGTTGATTATGAAAATCCTTTGACGATAGAGGAAAATATTATTGATACTGTTCAAGAATATAATGAAAAACAAAGAAGACCAATAATTTATGATAGTAATTATTATGTTTCTAATGAAGTTAAAAAATTAACTAAAAAAAGTTAAAAAAGTTGTATTTTTCTTTTAGAAAATTAATATGTTTATGAATATCTTTTATTTATAGACTTTTTATTTGTTTGAAAAATTAGTAAAAAAAAGCAAAATTTAATGATTAATTTTGCTTATGTTTATTATTCAAAATAAGAACCACTATGTGTTTCGGTTATATTTAATTTTTGATCAACAGTTATTTCATATATAGCAATTTTATCGGTTTTACCATTAGCTATACTAGTGTAATCTAGAGATAATGTTGTTTTACCTGGTTTTAAAGCTTTAATAGTATAAATTTTTTTTCCACCACAACCTGCTGCTTCTGGATCACAATTTGAATAGTCAGATGATTCTGAAATTTCAATTATATCATTTTCACTAACATTATATGACCATACATATCCTGTTGAACTATTATCATATAAAGAAATTTTTAAAGTATTTTCTGTATTTTCTTTATTATCCTCATCTTTTTTAGTTTCGCATCCTACGAGGCAAATGCAGGTAAAAATTGCTATTAAAATTAGTATGATTTTTTTCTTTTTCATTTTAATGTCTCCTTATATTAAAGATTATATCATAGATTAGTATGTAATAAAAAAAATTTACAAATAAAGGAATAAAAGTATGAAAATAATTTGTTAGAAATGTATTATTTTTTATAAAATGTTGTTATTTTATCATTTTGATCTAATGTTAATAAACTAATATCTTCAATATTTTTATTATTTTTTTTAAGATAGTTGTTTAACCATATTTTATTTTTCTTAGATTTTTTAAGTTTTTCCTCATTAAGTGTACCATCTACGATTATGTCATAATTGTAGGTTTGTTTTTTAGTATTTTTTTTAACTTCTTTTTTAAGATCATTATTAGTAATTGGTTGATATTTTTCTTTTAAAAGAATGGAAATATCACCTGATGGTTCTAAAATAGCATAGCTTAGTTCATTAATATCAAAACAATTTTTTAAACGGCAGTGTTCTAATAATTTAGCAATACTTATTTTAGCTGTTTCTAAGTTTGTATAATTAAAATTATTATTTTCATAGAGAATTAGTGGTTCTCCATCAACTATTTCTTCAGCCGAATGATTTTGACTTGTGATTAGGGATAGAATAAGACCAATAATACCAAAAATGGTTAAAGCAATAATTCCATTAATTAATGGAGTATCTATGCTAATAATTGTATCTGCTGTAAGAGATCCTATTGTTATACTTAGGACATAATCATATAGTGTAAAACTTTTTATTTGTTTTTTGCCTAAAAGTTTAACTATTATAAATAGTATTATAAACATTATTAATGAACGCTTTAATATTTCCATTATAATCACCTGTTATTAGTATTTGATAATTATTGAACAATATTACAATAAATAGTTTAAAATTAATGGTTTTTAATTAATTTATTTGTTATACTTAAAATAGAGGTGTTGGCTTATGAATGGTAATGTGCAAAAAAGTTCTAATAAGAATGCATTATATATTATATTGGCAATAGTTTTGGTGGTTGTAATAGTGATTGAAGGTGTTTTTATTCGTTCGAAGCTGCAAGATAAGAGTAAAACAGATAATTTTGAACCTGGTTCTAGAACAATAATGATATATATGGTTGGCTCTGATTTAGAATCTGGTAATGGAATAGCTTCATTTGATTTGAGTACTATCGATTATGAAGAAACAAGTGCTGAAGATACTCAGGTTGTTTTAATTGCTGGCGGTAGTAAAAGATGGAACAATGATTATATTAATGTTGATGAAACCTCTATTTATGAATTAAAAGAAGATGGCTTTGAAAAAGTTAAAAAACAAAAGGTTCAAAATATGGGAGAACCTAAAGTATTAAGTAGTTTTTTAAATTATGTTTATGAAAATTATAAGACAGATAAATATAGTTTATTGTTTTGGAATCATGGTTCAGCAATATTAGGTTCTGAACATGATGAATTAGCTAATGATTTTTTATCTTTATATGAACTAAAAAAGGGTTTTTCAAATTCACCATTTAATAAAAATAATAAATTAGAAGCAATAATTTTTAGAACATGTTTAAATGGTAATTTAGAAATTGCTTCAACATTAGATGATTATGCTGATTACTTAGTAGCATCAGAAGAAATAACAATTGGAAATACGATGGATTCACCTTTAGAATTTATAAATGAGATTAAGCAAGAGGATACTACATATGATATGGCATTAAAATTTATTGATTCTTATAAGGGATTAATAGGAAATTATAAAAATTTGTATTTCGCATATACAGGAAGTAGTCCTTCACTTTATTCAACGTATTCAATAATTGATTTAAATAATGTTGATAGTTTGATTGATAGCGTTAATGATTTTTTTGAGGATGTTGATGTTTCGAAAAATTATAATAATATAGCAAGAATAAGAAATAATTTATATCAATATGGAGATACTGAAAAAGCTTATGATATGGTTGATCTGTATAATTTAGTTAATAGTTTAAAAGATTATTCTAGTGAAAAAGCTGATAATGTATTAAAAAATTTTGAGGATACAGTTTTATATAATTTTGCTACTAATGATAAATCACGTGGTTTAAGTATTTATTTTCCTTATCAAGGTAAGGATGAAGAGAAAGAAATTTTTTTAAAACTATATGAAGATTTTGATGATTTAGAAGATTATTATTCATTTATTAAGAGATTTAATTCTATTCAGTCTAGCACATCTTATAATTTCTCTTTTGCGCAGAATGAAATAAAAATTGATAATACTTCTAGTGAACCTGATTTTACTTTACAGCTAACTGATGAGCAATTAGAAGGATTTGCTAGTGCGCAATATATAGTGTTTAAAGATGAAAAAGATGGATATTTTACACCTATTTATCGAGGAAAAGAAGTAACTTTAAATGGGAATACGTTGACAGCTAATATAAAGGATAGACAACTAAAAATTGTTGGTGAAGATAAAGATGGTAAACATCTTGAGGATCAATTGCATCTTAGTGAAACAGAGAATAATGATAAGTATATTGAATATCAAACAGCTGTTGTTTTAGAAAATTTTTCTGATGATGATATTTCTAATTGGTTGTTTGATAGTGCAACGATGACTTTAGTATATGATAAAGAAACACAGAAAATAGGTATTTCTAAAATATTATTAAATAGTGATAATGATGATTTACCGAATACTGTTGCTGTTGATATAAATAATTATACTCATATTGCCTTTGGTTGTACTAAATTTAAAATATTAGATGAAAATGGTAATTATACAACTGACTGGGAAAGTAATGGAGTTATTGAAGGAATAGAAAGTAAAATAGATGAACTGGATTTTAGAATAGATAAGCTTGATGATGGGGCTGATTACTATTGTGTATTCCAAATATATGATACAACTAATAATAGTTATTACTCTAAATTAGTAAAAATGTAATATAAGGAGGAGAGTAGTATGAACAATGAACAAAATCAAAATAATATTCAGAATTCTAATACAGTAAATAATACTAGTCCTGTAAATAGTAATCAAAATGAAAATGGTGTTAATAATGTAGTTA
>CANQFI010000083.1 GCA_947598455.1 uncultured Bacilli bacterium
TTAAAAAGTAAGAAGTGATTTTATGTTTAAAGATAATATATGTGGTGAAAAATCTATCTTAATTATAATGAAACTCTTTAAGATATTTATGCAATTATGCCGTATTATTGTCCCAATTATTGTCATTATTTCACTTTGTATTGCTTTTTATAATATAGTTATTAATCCTAGTGATGAAGCTAAAAAGAAATTATTTAATCAGATCCGTAATGGTTTAATTGGTTTAATCGTTGTCTTTTTATTACCAGTCGCTCTTAATTATCTTTTCTCAGAACTTCGTCCGGAAGATTATTATTTAAGTGCCTGTTGGGATGAAAGTGATACTGAAGTTTCTTTATTATATGAATCTAGCGTTAATGAACCATATGCGATTGAATATAAAATTAACAACCAAAACAATCAAAATAATGTTGGTGAAGCTGGCGATGAAAACTTTATTCCAACCATTAATGAAAGTAAAGTCTTACCAGTTGCTGAAAGAATATGGAAGCAAGTTGTCAATGGTAATTTTACTTATAATGCCGAAAATACTGAACAGATTCCCATAACTGGTAATTATATAGATTGTAGTTCTTACGTTAGTTGGGTTCTTTATGAACTTGGGTATAAAGATTTTGCCGGTAATCAACATCGTACTAAAAATTTTATGGCAACTGATTGGCGTAGTAAATATGGTTGGACTGAAATACCTGTTGCGGCAGGTGAAGATATTGTCAATAAATTAAAACCTGGAGATATTGTTGTTAGAACCAATGTTTCATCTAGTGGTAAAGTAGGTTATGGTCATATTTCAATAGTAGCTGTAATTGAAGATGGCAATGTTTATTCTTATGATTGTGGTGATGAATCATTATGGCGTAATTCAACTGGTGGACCTCAAAATATGACTTGGTTTATGAAAGACTCTCGTCCAGGTAAAATAATTAGAATTTCTTAAAAAGAAAACATTTACACATGATAGTGTAAAATGTTTTCTTTTTATTTACAAAAACATTATGTAAAGTATTATAATAATTATAGAGAATAGAAACACTATCTCTCGTTTAGATGAATAATATCTAAAAAAAAGAAGAAAAGGGAAAGTGATACTGCACCAGTTTGTGTGCCACACTTTAAGAAAAAAAGAGTTTGATAACTCTTTTTTTCTTAATATTTATGTTATAATAAAATATCGAAGGTGATTAAATGTACGCAGAAGTTTTAATTGAATATAGTGCTAAATCAATAGATAAAACATTTACATATTTAATCCCTGACTCTTTAAAAAGTGACTTAAAAATAGGAATGAAAGTTTTAGTACCATTTGGTTCTAAAATAATAAATGGCTTTGTTACTAATATAAAAAATGAATATATGGAAGATTATGAATTAAAAGAAATTCATGATATTGTTGATAAATATTTAGTATTAAATGATGAAATGTTAAAACTAGGAGCATATTTACAAAGTAAAACTCTTTGTACCAAAATAGCTGCTTATCAAACTATGTTACCTAGTTCTCTTAAAGTCAAAGAACAAAAAAGTAATTATTCTAAATATTTAATCTATTTAGAACTTAATAAAAACGATTTAGCAATAAATGAATATATTTCTAATCATCCTAATCGTAAAAAACAGATTGAAGCTTTAAATAATTTACTTGCCAATAAAAAAATCTTAAAAAGTGCTTTTAGTCCTAATATTATCAAATCTTTAAAAGAAGAAGATCTAGTTAAAGAAACTAAAGAACAAATCTATCGTATTAACAACAAACAAATAACGGAAAATAAAAAAACTCTTTCTGAAGAACAACAAAGAGCGTTAGATAGTATTATATTAAATAAAGAGGAAACTTATCTTTTACATGGTGTTACTGGTTCTGGTAAAACCGAAGTTTATATGCAATTAATTGAAAAAGTGGTTAAAGAAAATAAAACCGCTATTATGTTAGTTCCTGAAATATCTTTAACTACGCAAATTATTAATAATTTCTATGATCGTTTTGGTAATGATGTTGCTATATTCCATAGTGCTTTATCGGATGGTGAAAAATACGATGAATATTTAAAAATCTTAAGAGGGGAAGTTCATATAGTTATTGGTACTCGTAGTGCTATCTTTACTCCTTTAAAAGACATTGGTGTAATTATTATTGATGAAGAGCATAGTGAAACTTATAAACAAGATTCTAATCCCCGTTATCATGCCTTAGATATGGCTAAATTTAGAAGTCATTATCATAATATTCCCTTAGTTTTAGGTAGTGCAACTCCATCATTAGAAACTATGGCCCGCGCTAAAAAAGGTGTTTATAAATATATAAGTATGCCTAAAAGAATCGGTAAATCTATTCTACCTAAAGTCACAATTGTTGATATGACGGAAGAAATGAAAAAACGTAACACGATTTTATCATCATCATTGAAAGAAAAAATTATTGATCGTTTAACAAAAAAAGAACAAACAATCCTTTTATTAAATCGTCGTGGTTATTCAACAATTATAACTTGTAAATCATGTGGTTATACTTATAAATGTCCTCATTGTGATATAACCTTAACATATCATAAATCAAGTAATAATCTACGTTGTCATTACTGTGGTTATGCTGTTTTTAAAGAAGATAGATGTCCCGAATGTCATGAAAATTCTTTAGCTCTTTATGGACTTGGTACTGAAAAGTTAGAACAGGAAATTAATAAATTAATTCCGAGTGCCAAAACAATTCGAATGGATGCTGATACTACTAGAAATAAAGGTTCTCATGAAGATATTATTAATCGCTTTAAGAATCACGAATATGATATCTTACTTGGTACTCAAATGATCTCTAAAGGTCTAAACTTTCCATTAGTAACATTGGTTGGCGTCATTAATGCTGATGCAACATTAAATATTCCTGATTTTCGTAGTGGGGAAAGAACATTTGCATTACTTTCTCAAGTAGCTGGACGCGCTGGACGTAGTAACATACCTGGTGAAGTAATTATTCAAACCATGAATCCAGATAATTTTACTTTAAAATGTGTTGCTCATCATGACTATGAAAACTTTTATAATTACGAAATGATTAATCGCCATAAACTAGATTATCCTCCATATTACTACTTAGTAAGTATAAAAATAGCATCTAAAGATTATGATTTAGCATCCAAAGAAATAATTAAAGTAAAAAAATACTTAACTAATAAGATAAATAAAACAAGTATTATTTTAGGCCCTACAACAGCATCAATGTTTAAAATTAATAACATTTACCGTTTTCAAATTATAATTAAATATAAAAATGATAACAATTTATTTAAAGCTTTAAAAGAATTAGATGAAATATATATGTCTAATCTTAAGGTTAATATTGAAATAGATAATAATCCCTTACAAGTATAAAATGAAAGTGTAAAAACTTTGTGTAAAGTTACCTATCTATGGTAATAAGGATATTAGAGACTTGCTATGTCAGTCTCTTTTTTGATATTCTAATACTATCACAATTAATTAAATCAATCTTTAAAAAGTTAAAAAGACTCAATTGAGTCTTTTATTTAATATAACGATAAGCAGTATGATTATTTAATTCTATTCCCTTGATTTTGGCCATTTCATCTATTGAAACAAATTCGTATCCTTCTACCTTTAAAGCATCTATTGCACATAAAGCCCCATCAACTGATGTTTGATATAAATCATGAAGCAAAACAATATTTCCATCTTTAGCTGTATTAATAATATTTTCACATACCTTATCTTTATCTCTACTTTTCCAATCTTCTGTATCAACATTCCATAAGATAAAAGTCATATCAACACTATTTAAAATATCACTATTATAACTACCATAAGGAGGCCTTAAATACTTAACATCCTCCCCAGTAATATTTTTAATTATTTCATTAGTTGATTTTATTTCTTCCTCTAATTTATCATCTTTTAATTTCGTTAAATTTTTATGATCATAACTATGTGATCCAACTGTATGACCTCTATCATACATCTCTTTAACTAAGTCAGTTTGTGATGGAATTCTATTACCAACCATAAAAAATGTTACTCTTGCATTTCTTTTATCTAGTTCATCAAGTAACCATCTAGTAACATTATAATTAGGACCATCATCAAAAGTTATTGCTATTAATTTTTTATCTTTAAAATCATCTAAATTTCTTTCTTTGTTATTGGTATTATTATTGGTATTATTTACAATGACTTCTTCTGTTTCATCAAAACTAAAATACTTATCATTTAAATAATCTTTAATTTTAATATAGCTAATACTAATATTTATATCTATTTCACTATCACTAACTTTGTAAGGAGGAATAATTACATATAAATCATCTTGACTAAAAGAGAGTAGCGCAAAATCTTTTAAATTATTTAATGCCTCTTCAACAACGCTATCTTCGTACAACGTTATATTTTGATTATTTAGTAAAAAATTATAACAATCTTCTCTAATAATTTCATAAATCTTATCCGAAACTAAATCTTCTTTTTCTAATTCTTTATTGTTATTGGCATTAATATAAATCATATCATCATTACGATAATACTCATTATCTTCTCCTATATAAGAATAAGTTCTAATATGAAATGAATAAATATTGTTTTTTTCTGTATATCCATAATCTATATTAAGTTCATTTTTAGTATTAGTTTCATTCTTTATTTTCTCTTTAAAATCTTTTTCTTCTTTTTTTCTTCTTTTTAAAATCTTTTTATTAATTTTATTATTACTAAAAATAGGGTAGTTAATTTCTATATTATAATTATTACTTTCTTCTTTAATACTTTCCATTTTCATTTTAAATTCATTATCACTAAAAATAATAATTATTAAGCTAGATATTATTAATAAAAAAAAGATTATTCCTAACATTATTACCCAAATTTTATATTTCTTTAAAAGATTAATTATTTTTTTCATAATATTCAACCTCTGAGATTAATATATCACAATAATATTTAACAAGTATATAAAAAAGAAAAATTTTCATTTTTCTTCTTCATAACTTTGACATATTGTATTATACATCGTATTTTCATTTCTAATATCTTTACATATTTGTATTTTAGCCAGTTCACAACTTCTTCCATCTATACAATGAACACAATCAGTAACTGAACAATCAATTTTTTGCTTAAAATTATCCATAATATCACCATTAATATTATTAACTATTTTATTTAAATTATACATTAAACATATTTAATTATTTTCATAGAATATAGTAGGTGATTTTATGAATTTTGATGATAAGTTTTTTTCTAAAGTAGAAAAGAAAACCAAGGTAGATAAGGATACTATTATTTCGTTAGCAACTAAATTACAACAAGGTAATTTAAAAGATGAAGAATCGTTACGTGAAGTAATATCTACTTTATCTAATTTAACTGGTAAGAGTGTTTCTAAAGAAAAAGAAGATAAAATAATCGAAACTATCTTAAAGGGAAAAGTACCTAAAAGTGTAGATAAAATGTTTTAAATATTATATACTAGGCTTAAGGTGATTTGTATGACAGATATCGAAATAGCACATAGTGTCAAATTAGAAAATATTACTAAAATTGCTTCTAAATTAGATCTTACTAATAATATAGAATTATATGGTAATTATAAAGCTAAAATTGACTATGAAAATGTTAAAAGTAATAAAAAGGGTAAATTAATACTAGTTACAGCAACATCTCCAACACCCTTTGGCGAAGGTAAAACGACTGTTTCTATTGGTTTATTAGATGCTTTATGTCACGAAGGTTATAATGCCATTGCATCTTTACGTGAGCCCTCTTTAGGACCTGTTTTCGGTATTAAAGGTGGTGCTACTGGTGGTGGTCATTCCCAAGTTGTTCCTATGGAAGATATTAATCTTAATTTTACAGGTGATTTCCATGCTATAACAGCCGCTAATAACTTAATATGTGCAGCTATTGATAACCATCTTTTTCAAGGTAACAAATTGAATATTGATGAAAATAATATTGTCTTTAATCGTTGTTTAGATGTTAATGATCGTGCTTTAAAAGATATTACTATTAATGGTAAAAATTATCATCGTCAAGAAAAATTTGATATCACAGCTGCCAGTGAAATGATGGCTATTTTATGTCTTGCTAAAGATTTTAATGATTTAAAAGATAAACTAGATAATATCTTAATTGGTTTTACTAAAGATAATAAACCATTATATGTTAAAGATTTTAACATAACTGGTTCATTACTTGTCTTATTAAAAGATGCTATTAAACCTAACTTAGTTCAAACTCTTGAACATAATCCTGTTATTATTCATGGTGGACCATTTGCAAATATCGCTCATGGTTGTTCAAGTATAATTGCCACTAAAACAGCCTTATCTTTAAGCGATTATTGTATTACTGAAGCTGGTTTCGGTAGTGATTTAGGAGCTTTAAAATTCTATGATATTAAATGTCGTTTAAATAATCTATGCCCTGATATAACTATCTTAGTAACAACTATTAAAGCTTTAAAATATAATGGTAATGATGATCTTAAAAAAGGTATTTCTAACTTAGAAGCGCATATTAATATCATGAAAAATATTACTAAGAATCTTATTGTATGCCTAAATAAATATGATAATGATACTGATGAAGATATTACGTATGTTAAAGATTTTGTCACTAAATTAAATATTAAATTTGCTCTTTCAACAGCATATAAAGACGGTGGAGTAGGAGCAATTCCTTTAGCTAAAGAAGTCATAGCTATGTCCTCTAAAACAAGTAATTACGAAGAACTATATAGTTTAGATTTACCTTTACAAGAAAAAATATCTCGTATTGTTAAAGATATCTATAAAGCTGGTAAAATAAATTATAGTGAAAGTTCATTAAAGATGATTGAAATGCTTGAACAAAATAATTTAGACAAGAAACCAATTTGTATTGCTAAAACCCAATATTCTATATCTGATAATAAAGATGTCTTAGGATATCCTAAAGATTATGAAGTAACAGTTAAAAATATTAAAGTATATAATGGTGCTGGATTTATTACTATTTATTTAGGTAGTATCATTACCATGCCAGGTTTACCCAAAGAACCTAACTACAAAAAAATTCATCTAATAGATGGTGAAATAGTCGGTTTATC
>CANQFI010000084.1 GCA_947598455.1 uncultured Bacilli bacterium
CTTGTTATTTCTCTATCACTGCATGGGCTTAAGATCAAAGATTTGTTGGCGATATCTCTAATTAGCTCATCTTCTTCAAGCCTAAATTTTATCATTTCGGGGAATGTATCATTATATAATTGTTCCATTAGTTTATAGGCATGCTTTAAATCGTAGGGATTCAGAGATGTGAATGGTTGATTTGATATTTTCTCTGCTAATCCTGGATTTTTTTCATTAAATTTAAATTGATTATTATCTAATAAGTAGTATAGACTTTCAGATATTTCTGACATAGTGACTAATTTAACCACACGAATTGAATGATAAGCAGCAGTGTCTTGATAATGATAATCGTTAAAATCATCAAAAAAAGCATTAGACGTTGGGCAATATATGAATCTTTCGCTATTGTCAATAACGGATACTAGAGCATGATTATATATTTGAGAAGCTAATAAGTCTTCATCTGTGGGAGGATTATTAGAAAATGCTAATCCTTTATTAACGCAAGCTTCATAACCTACTTTATTTAAAATATCACTAAAGAAGGCAGAATAATGACGACAGACCGCTTTACCTGTTGCTACTCTAGCTCCTGATAATATGGAAAGAACTTCGTAATCATTGACAAAATTTTTATATTCAAAATTATGACCAGTAGAAAGAAAATTACTTGCCATCATATTTTCTAAATAAAATAGAAGTTCTATTGAAGAATTAAGAGGAAGTTTTTTTAGATAAGCTGCAATATGAGAAATATATTCGTCATATTCCTTCATTAATTCTTTATAAGTATTAGAATTAATTAAATTTTGGATAATAATTTCGTCATTTGTAAAGGGATTATACCATTTTTTAATTAATAAGATAGTATAAAGAACTATTACGGCACTACCTATTGCAATATTTGCCGAATTGCCTGTGGCGATGTTGGCAATACCATATAAATCAAATAAAATATTGGATAAACCTTGTTGGTAAAGGAATAATCTTGAGATAGTTTGTTTTTCAGGCGAGTTTTTAATTGCTAATAAATCTTTTTCCATTTTACTAATCACTTCTTTGCGAGTTATATAATAACAAAAAGATATTATTTTAGCAATTTTTTTGAACTAAAAAAAAGTAAATACTTAAATTTACTTTATTCCCATATTATTTATTCGTTGTAAAAATTCTTTACTTTTTAAATATAAACCGGTATATCTTTCATAGTATTTATCTAAAAAATAATTTATTTCAGTAGCTACTTCATTAGTTATTTTTATTTCTGATATACTACTTATATCGATTAAATAATACATTCTAATTAATTTAATAGCTTTAGGAGAAATTATTTTTTCATTAGTATAACAATCTTGACAGATAAAACCACCATCATCAGGATCTAAGGTAACTATTTTAGTTTTATTACCGCATTTAATACATGAACCTAAATTTAAACCTACTCCTAAATAATCTAAATATTTTAGCTCTAAGATATTAGTTAGTATTAAAGGATTTTGTTTATCATTTAATTTTAATACTGTATTAAGAAAAATACTATATATCATAGGATCATTATTTTGTTTTACTACTTGATAAGTTAAATCAGTTATATAAGACATATAACTTATTAATTCGATATCACCTTTAATATTAGATAAATTATTTATTAAATCAACATCTATTAAGACAGAAAGTTTATTTTCATTATATTTGATATGAAAATAACCATAAGTAAATTTTAGAGTTTTAGTACGTAAAGGACTTTTAAAGCTTTTTACATTACGACACATAATACCAATAAGACCTTTTTCTTTAGTTAAAACATTAATTATTTTAGAATTATCTCCGTATGGAGTTTCTGTTATAATTATTCCTTCAAATTTACTTATCATTTTAATCACTTCTATTTTTTACCTTTATATTTTAGATAGTATTCTATTTTGCCGGTTTTCTTAAATAAATCCCAAGCTTCTTTCTTATTCATAAAAAGAACCCATCCTTTCTAATTATATAATGGGTTCTTTTTATTATTTTTATTCACTTAAATATAATCTTTTTCATTGAATCCTAATTCATTTAGATATCTTTCTTTATCACGCCAATTACGAATTGTTTTAACATATAATTCAAGATATACTTGTTTACCTATTAGTCTTTCAATGTCTTTACGAGCTTCTGTTCCAACTGCTTTTAGTAAAGAACCTTGTTTACCTATGACTATTTTTTTAATTGAATCACGATCAACGATAATATCAACCGTAATATTGACAATATGTTTTTTGTCTTCGAATTTAGATGTTATACAAGTAATACTATGAGGTATTTCTTCTTCAGTCATTCTAAATATTTTTTCTCTAACATATTCGCTTACTAAAAAACTTAAAGTATTTGTTGTTATTGTATCTTCATCAAAGTAACGTATATCATCAGTTAAATACTTTTTTATGACATCAATTAAGGTATTAAGATTGTTCTTTTGTAATGCTGATATTGGAACTATTTCGGCAAAATCAAATAAATCTTTATACGATTTGATTGCATGATATAATTCTTCTTCAGACATTTTATCTATTTTATTTAAAACTAAGATTACTTTGGAATCAGTACCATTTAAGGAGCTAATAATTTTTTTATCACCAGTACCTAAGCCTTCTTTGGCATCAACAACTAGTAATATAATATCGACATCCTTAGTTAAGCTTTGTGCTTCTTTATTTAGAACTTTACCTAATTTATTTATTGGTTTATGAATTCCTGGTGTATCAACAAAAACAATTTGATACCCTTCTTCATTATATATACCTTGAATAATATTTCTTGTTGTTTGAGGCTTATTAGATGTTATGGCTATTTTTTCATTTATAAGAGAATTTAATAATGTTGATTTCCCCACGTTAGGGCGACCAATTAAACTTACAAAACCGCTTCTCATTATAAACCTAACAATTCTATAATATATGGAATATAAATTATACAACCAATAACAGCAGCCATCATTGCTAAAACAAATGTTGCAGCACTACCACAATCTTTGGCTATTTTAGCTAACGGATTAATCTCTAAGGTTACTAAGTCAACAGTAGCTTCAATAGCGGTATTTATTAATTCGGCAGATAAAACCATACCAATAGACAGCATGGTAACTAGCCATTCGAATGGTTTAACACCAAAAAAAATATTCGCTGCAATAACACAAACTGTCGCAATAACATGGATTAACATACTTTGTTCATAACGATAAGCATATTTTAAACCATCTATAGAATAAGTAAAACTTTTATAAAATCTATTAAAACCGTGTCTTTTAATATCATCTCTGGATATTTTCGTCACTTAACATCAACTCCTGTAATGCAAACATCTTTTTTTCATCATTTTCATTCATATGGTCATAACCTAATAAATGTAATAAGCCATGAACAGCTAAGAATGACAACTCTCTTTTTTCACTATGACCATAATCGATAGCTTGTCTTTGCATCTGTGGGATACAAATATATATATCACCAAGCACTCGAATATCATTATACACTAAATCATTATTATCTTCAAATGCAAATGAAATAACATCTGTAACACGATCAACATTTCGATATTCCCTATTTATTTGATGGATTTCATCATCGCCAACAAAGATAATAGAAAAAAGAGCGTTATTTACTTTTTCATGTTCTAGTGTATGATCTAATAAACTATATAAGTAGTCATAATCCTTATATAAATCATTATCAATAATACTATAATCATTTTTCATTATACTCTAAGCCCCCAAATACTTCCGAATAAAATTACAATTGCTATAATAACTAAGACAGCTAAGATATTATAAAAAATATTATTTTGTAAGAATCTTGGCAAATGTAATTTAACCGCTTTTATACTTATATAAAACATAAAGCCAATTATTGAACCAATAACATTTAAGATAATATCATCTACATCAAAAGCACGACCTATTTTAAATTGAATTAGCTCAGCTGTCAAACTTATCAGAATAGAAACAATTAAAATATGGGATACTTTCTTAGCTTTTAAGTAATCTGAGACAAAATAACCAAATGGTACAAATAAAACAATATTTCCTATAACATTATAAAAGAAGGCTTTAGAGCCAATTGAATATCTAGTCATTTCTTTAAAAGGAATGAAGTTCATTCCACTAGCGGCATTTTCAGTACTTAATAGTAAGAAGTATAGTAATAAAATATAAATTATGAATAGTAAGGAATAGAATTCTTTATAGAAGATGAATTTATCATGATTAATGATTACTCTAGTTAGTTTTAAAACTGTCATTATAACAATAAATAAAGTTAGCATGGGCCATGTTTCACTAATTGCCCAATAGAATGTATCATAAAATGGTGATAAATTGCCCATAAAACTCACGTCCTATTCTTCACTTTCAGTTGTATTTAGTGGTTCAGTAGAAGTTGTGCTAATTTCTTCTTCTGCTACGATAAATACTTCCATTTCTATTTTACTATTATTTACTTCTTTTTTCAAAACTTTTTGTGTAATTATTTTATATTCGCCATTTAAGACTGTTTTCATTTTTTCAGCAATTTGTTTTTTGGTATTATCGTCGAGTTCCTTATCTGTATAATCTTTAGTCTTAGTTGAGATTTCAATATCTTTGTTTAAAGTTAATTTAAAACCTAAAATATTTACTATGTCTTTACTCTCAGTTTTAAAATTTGTTAAACGATTTTTAAATAAACGATAACTTTTATTATTAAAACTTAAAGATATATTATAACGTTTTTTATTTAATTTAGTTATTTCTTCGTAAGTTCTAGGAATTGTAATATTAATTGTATACCAAGTTTTACCATATACTGTGCCACTCGCACACACTTGTCTTTTGGTTTCTTCGTTAAATTTAATATCGCCGGATATTAGGATATCACCTTTTTTTACTGAATCATTAATATCAACTATTTCGGTACCTTTACTAGTTAGAATGCGAGTAACCATACTATCTTTTAAAGAAATAATATTACAATATGGGAGATCTTCTTCTTTATTTTTTACTACTTTAGGTTCAACATTAATAATATATTTCATACCTTTACGTTCAATATTTAACCATTCAATAGTATTCTTATTATTATTTAAAATATTCTCTTTAATACTTTTGATTTTATTGTCATTTTTAATTAAAGTATATTCTTTAATATTATTTTTATCTAATTCATTTAATAAAAGACTTTTTAATTCACTATCTTCAGTAATAACGTTTATTTTTATCGTAAATCTTGTTAAGATAAAAATAAATACTAGAGTTAGTAATAGTAAAATTATTGATAGTTTATTTAGTTTTAAGTAATTGATTAATTTAGTTTTACCATAATATTTTATAACTTCATAATTATAATATTTATCTACTTTTTCTAAATCTTTTTCATTAATTTTAATTATAATATTATCTTTGTTATATTTAATATTATAAATATTTATATTTAAATTTCTTAGATATTTAATGGTCTTATTAGGTGATTTAGTTGTAATACAAATATCTAATAAACTAGTTATATATATATTCCATACTTTCTATATGACCATTAAATAAAATTTCCTTATCAAGCATTTTTATTATTTTAAAGTTTAATCCTTTTAAATGAAGATTAAAATCTGTAAATTGGATTAAGACTTGTTTATCAGTTATTGATAATAGTTTTTCGTAATTAGTTATATATATTTTATTAGTAGTTAAATTAATACTATATGTTTCATTTATAAAAACTTTTTTTAGATTATCTATTATCATTTAATCACCTATATAATTATATGATAAAGAAAGTTTTAATAGTATTTTTATAATTAGATTTAAGTATTTACCAATTAATATCAGTATTAAAAGATTTAACAAATAATATTATTTTTTCTTTAAGTTTAAGGAATGGTTTAAATTTATTTATTAAATAAAAAATAAGTTGTCTTATTAAATCAATAAGTGAACAAATGATAAAGATACCTATTATTACTAAAATTATATATATTAACATTTTATAACTGTAAAAGGGTTGATTTATTTTAAGAATATTATAAATATTATTTCTTATTATATAATTGTCATGAATCATATATACGCCAAGGGTTGTACTAGCAAAAAGATTAATTATTTTACTTTTTATGTTAAAAGTTCTAAATAATTCAAAGTAGCAAACTACTTCTAATAAAGTAAATGGTGAAGAATATGCATCACTTGTACTAACAAGACGAGATCCATAATAATTTAAAATATTACCTAGAGAAAGCATATTGTTACCTATTATATTCATAGAATAATTTATATATGCAAAAAAGAATATTCCTAAAAACATTAAAATTCGATAAGCATTTAAGGAAAGATTATTAAAATATCTACTTTTATTAAGAGGGTATTCTCTTAAATAAGCGCCAATTAAATAAAGAAAAATAAAATGAAAAAAATTATTACCATAGTTTGATAAAATTACCCCCCGATGCGAAAGGAATTATACATAAGATAAAAAATAATAACATAATTAATCTTTTAAATTCGATATGTGTTAATCTATTTATAAATTTGTTTATATAATTACTTAGCATATAAACTATTAAATATGTTGCAATAAACCAGTATGTAGAAAAACAATCAATTCCAATATTTTGTATTATTGATAAAGGAGTTATTGAATCTACCCAACCTAATTTGTAGCCAATGAAGAAGATTATAGTTGAATAGAAGATACCTTCAATAATTAAATTAAGCATTTTGGATAATTTAAATTGACTTTTAGATTGAAAATATCCTGTAATAACAATAAAACTTAAGATATGAATTTTAAATAAGATATTTAAAAAGATGATTATGGAACTGATGCCAGGTCGTTGACAATTATTTAGTAAATTGCCATGAACAATAATATGATGGCATATTATCATTAGCATTGAAATAATTCTCATTAATTCAAAGTTAGAATTTCTATCTTTTTTCATAAAATCACCCCTGAATTTACAA
>CANQFI010000085.1 GCA_947598455.1 uncultured Bacilli bacterium
ATATCTTTATCTATTTGTTCAATTTCTCTAGTATTATACAAATGAGAAACTTTAACAGTTACTTCTCCGTTTTCATCATAAACAGTTTTAATTGTTGAATAACTATTATAAGGACTAATAAAATCGTTAATATTACTTAATAATTCGTTATCATTACTTATCTTGCCAACATCTGTAAGACAATCCTCATAACTTTTCGGACAATAAAAAGTAAATTCATCCCAACCTTTATTTAAAATACTATAAAATATATTTCTTAAATCTTCATAATTGTTTGGTTCAAAATCATCAACTTGTTTAACAAATAAATAATTATATTTACGTTCATAAGGATTTCCTTCTTTAATAACTATTTCTTTATTATTTCCAAAAAAATTATCAAATTTATTATAAATCTTTTCATAATTTAAAGCTAAAACACAAATAACTAAAATTATAACAACTGGTAAAACAATATTTTTAATTTTTATCATGATATCACCAAAATAATTATAGCATATAAACTAATTTAAATTCTTAACTTTTTAAGGTACTATACACTTAAAAAACAGAATAAAAAAAATGAAGTACTATTTTACTTCATATCTTTTACTTTTTTATTTAATCTTGATTTTTCTCTATTAGCAGTATTCTTTTTCATAACACCTTTGCTAACAGCTTTATCAATGTTCTTTTGTACTTTCTTTAAAGCTTCAGTAGCAGCGTCTACTTCTTTAGCAGTGATTGCTTTTTCACATTCTTTAATAGAATTTTTAACTCTAGCTTTATATTCATGACCTGCTAAAGTTTTTTTAGCTATAACTTTAATTGCTTTTTTAGAACTTTTAATATTAGCCATTCTTCGTCGCTCCTTCCTTTAAATTCAAATAGAATTATACTAAATATTATTGGTAAATGCAAGTAAAAGAACAAAAAACGCCATTTTTTTGAAAATATATACATTATAATTAAAAAAAGGTGATCTTAATATGCACAAGAAATTTAAATCAAAAAAGAGGCATAAGTTCAATTACTTAAAAATACTTTTCATAATAATTATCATTTATATATCATTTAATTTATCATATAAATTAATTTATAAAAAATATTTAAGTTCTCTAAATAATGAAGAAATTATTAATCATATTATAAAAAATGCTAAAAATAGTAAAACATCTAATAAAATCCTAAATACTTACCAAAATCCCAGTTATATTCTTAAAAATAACTTTAAATTAATTGAAAATACGCCTAATACAATAGAAGTTAATGAAGAAATTGAAAAGTCACCTTTACTTGACATATATATTTATAGTACTCATGAAACTGAAAGCTATTCTGACGATTATTTAGAAGTATATAATATAACTCCAACTGTCTTAACTATGAATTATATTTTAAAAGATTATTTAACTGATTATGGTCTTAATACTTATATTGAAAAGGATAGTGTTACTGATACCTTAAAAGCTAATAATTGGTCCTATCGTTATAGTTATGATGCTTCTAAAATACTTATAGAAGATACTATTAAAAATAATCCTTCCCTAAAATTAATTATTGATTTACATCGTGATTCATCATCTAAATCAATTACAACCTATGAAATAAATAATACCTCATATGCCAAAATCTTATTTGTTGTTGGTTTAAAACATGATAATTACGAAAAAAATTTAGCTCTAGCTACTAAATTAAATGACTTATTAGAAAAAGAAGTCCCTGGTCTTTCAAGAGGAATAAGTAAAAAAACTGGTGAAGGAGTAAATGGTATTTATAATCAAGATTTATCTGAAAAAAGTATTCTAATTGAACTTGGTGGACAATATAATGAAATAGAAGAATTAAATAATAGTTTAAAAGTTTTAGCAAAAGTAATCTTAAAATATACAGAAGGTGAATAATGAAAAATAGTCGCGAAGCTTGGTTAGTATTTAAACGAATCTTAATAATTTTATTTATTTTCTTTTTAATTAATTATTATCAAGTAGAAAGTGGCAATTATAAAAATGAACTAACTGAAAAAACAATTCTTACTGAAGAAAAAATTAAAGAGTTTGAAGAAGATGTCAAAAATGGTGAATTTGTCGATATTAAAGACTATACAGAAAGCAATTATATTGATACATCAACCCCAGTTGCTACTATTGGCAATAAAGTAGGAAAAACTATTGATAATATAATTAATGAAAAAGCACCTAATTTATTTAAAATAATCAAAAAATATTTTTTCTAAGGTAGTTGACTTTCAAAATAAAATTGTGATATAATCCCTCTCTTAAAGAGGTGGAATTTATGAAAAATAATGATCCAAAAGTATATTTACTAGCTATTAAAAGAGGCAATAACGATTATCTGCCTTTAGAATGGCATTTAACTAAATTTTATCGTAATGAAAACCTTTATACTTTAGAAGGTATTGATAGTTTTACTAAAAACGTTACTAAAAAAGAATTATTACAAGAAGTATTAAAACTTAATATGATTGATATAAATGAAAGATTTGTTGATTTTGCTATTATTTATCCTGTAAATAATAAATTTAACGAATTAAAGGAAGGTTGTATTTTTAAAGATGATCATGAAATCTTAGATGAAAATACCATTATTAGTTATATCATTGCTAATAAAAGTAATAAAAGTATACTAAATAAAATAACTAATTTATGTAAAGGTAAAACTGAAGATTATAAAGTTGAAGAATTTAAATACCTTCTTAAAAATTTAGATTTATTTATTACCGCCAGTCCTGAAAAAACTGTTAAATCTCTTCAAAAGTTTAAAACTGTCAACTATGAAAATCGTCGTAGTATTTTAATTAAATTATCTAAAAGAGTTATCATTCCTGAATTAAATAAAGAATTTAACTAATAAAATAAAGAAAAATTTGCATTAATTAATAAAATATTTTATATTTACTGCAGGAGTGGTTAAAATGGTTGATGAATTTGATCGTGAATTTATGGTAGATTATATTTTAGAAGTAACTGACTATACAATTGAAGATATTAATAAATCTGCTAAAAATTATGGACAATTACGTCAAATGTATCGTCGTATTAAAGAATGTATGAAAACTTATCCTAAAGAAATCCATGATTATATATCTACTCATAATACTGATATCTACTATAGTTTAGAGGAATTACATTTAATGAGTTATAACGAATTAGCTGCCTTAAGAACAAAATTGAAAATAGGTAAAAAAGGCAAAAAAGTTGTTAAAACAGAACCAGACTTTAAACAAACCGAACTTGGTCGAACAATATTCGATTTAATGGAAGAACCTGAACAAATGGTTTTGTCATTTGTAGATGAAGAAGAGCCAAATGAACAAATTTTAACCGACGCTGAAATAAAAGCAATGTATGGTGAACACTATAGTGACAAAGAATTAAGAGAAAAAGGCATAATTAGAGAAGGTTATTTCCCTGACGAAGAGAAAATGGCTGAAGCAGCTTTCTATTTAATGATTGGAACCATTGTTGATTTAAACGTTACAATAGCTGGCCATACTCTTACATATGAAGAATGTTATGCGATGGGCGAACAAAGAATAAAAGCCTTATATGATATTGTAAGTAATTTCATTCCTCGTGATAATCCAAAACTTAATAAAAGACCTTAGGTCTTTTTTTAGTTGATAGAAATATCTAAAAATATGTGGTATATTTAAAAAGTAGAGGAGGTATAACATGGAAAATGATTTATTAAAAAACATTAAAAAATTTATTAAATATCTTAATGATGAAAAAAGATACCCATCTACAACGATAACTAGCTATACTAAAGATTTAGATAACTATTATGGTTATATCATAGCCAAAAAAATAAATTATAAAAAGATAACCAAAGAAGAAATAAGAAGTTACTTAAAATACTTAGATGAATTAAAATATTCAAAAAGTACTATCTCTCGTATATTAAGTACTTTAAGACACTTTTATACCTACTTAGTTACTAATAATATTGTTGAAATAAATGAATTTAAATTAATAAAAAATCCCAAAAAAGATAAAAAGTTACCTAACTTTCTACAAAGTGATGAATTAGATAAAATCTTTTCTTCAATTGATACAAGTAGTGCTTTAGGTCTTCGTAATCGTCTAATAATTGAACTTTTATATGCCACAGGTCTTCGTGTATCAGAATTAACAAATCTTAAAATAAAAGATCTTGATCTTGCATCCCGTGAAATAAAAGTATATGGTAAAGGTGGCAAAGAAAGAATTGTTCTTTTTGGTGATTATGCTAAAAAATACCTAAAAGAATATTTAGCTACTTCAAGGAATGAATTACTAAATGGTAAAAATTCTCATTATTTATTTATCAATCATAATGGTGAAGAATTAACTAGTCGTGGTGTTGAATATATTATTGATGAAATAGTCAAAAACTGTGCTTTAAAGCATAATATATCTCCTCACGTTCTAAGACATACCTTTGCTACAGATATGTTAAATAATGGTGCTGACTTAAAAAGTGTTCAAGAATTGCTTGGTCACTCATCCTTATCTACGACCCAAATTTATACTCATATAACCAATGAACGATTACGTAGTGTTTATTTAAAAAGTTTTCCTCGTCAACAAGAAAAAGTTGACAAGCTTAAATAAATGTGCCAATTTTTTAACAAGTGAGAGCACATAAGTAATATAACGAGCTGTGCTGAGTGAAGAGCTTACACGAGAAATCGGAGTCACGAAAATTTTATTCGTGGCTTTTTTATATCTTTTAAACCATGAATAAAAAGAAAGGAAGGTGATTTTATGAAATCATTATATACTTGGCTAGTCATGCTATCAAAAGAAAAACTACAATTTAAAGTTCAAAAACTCTTAGGTAAAGTCTATTTTGTTATTTATAAAATTACTTTCCTAGGGCTTTTAAACTCAAGGTGTGAGTATGTATATTAAATAGCTACATAGGGATTGTATCCTACACGAGAAATCGGAGTCACTTTAAACAAGTGACTCTTTTTGTTTAATTATAAAAAAGAAAGGATGATGAATATGGAAAAATATTCTTTAGAAGAATTAAAATATTATAAACGATCGCTTTATAAAAACTTAAAGAAATACTATGAGAATTATCTTCGTTATTTAAAAAAATATTACGAATCAAATCTCACTAAATCTTTAAGTCGTAAACTATAAAAAGAAAAAAGAAAGGAGGGATTGGTATGTGGGAAGAAGCACTAAATAACTTTATTGAAAAATATCAAAATAAAAAAGAAGTAGAAGCAATCCTCTTAGTTGGCAGTTATGCTGTCGGTAATAACAATAAATATAGTGATATTGATGTTTACATTATCTTAAATGATGAAGCTAAGTATCAAGAGCGTGGCAATATATTAATAAATAACTATTTAATTGAATACTTTATAAATCCAGTTAATAAAGTTCTTGAATTTCTTAAAAAAGATCAAAAAAAGCATCGTAATGCGATGGCTAATATGCTTCTAAATTGTAAAGTCTTAATAGATAAAAAGAACATAGTTCCTAAACTTCAACAAGAAGCCAAGTACTATAATGATTTAACCCCTGAAAAAGATATGATGAAATATTATGCTTGTTGGTGTGCTTATGATGAATATAAAGCCGCTAAATATCATAATAAAATGCAATACTATCTATGTCTTAAATATTTAATTGAAGCTTACCTTTACATTAATGGTTATCACTTATTACCCGAACTAAAAATTGAAAGATTCTTTAAAGACAAACAATACCGAGATAACTATCAAATCGGTAACTTTCCCAATAATCAATTTAATCAATTAGTTATTAATTGTTTTAACAAACCAAATAAAATAAATTTAAATAAATTATATGAATATGTCTTAAAAGATGGACAATTTAATATAAATAATTTTAAAATATATAATGAAATAGAATAGGAGGAATATATATGGAAAAATTAATGCATGTAAGACCTGATATGTCTTATAAGGAAGATGCCATAGCTTATATAAATGAACATTATGCTTGTAATTCCAATATTAATGGAGTTGGCGGACTACATCGTTATCTTGATGACTATGAAGGTTGGCTACATAAGTTAGAAGCAGATGAATATCAAATTCCTAACGAAGAACGTGTCCCAGCTGAAACTTATTTTTTAGTACGTGAAAGTGATAATCGTATCGTTGGTATGATTAATATAAGATTAGTCTTAAATGAACGCTTACAAAAGCGTGGTGGACATATTGGTTATGGAATAAGACCTAGTGAACGAAATAAAGGCTATAACAAGATAAACTTATATTTAGCTTTAAAAAGATGTCAAGAATTAGGAATCGAAAATGTTGTATTAGACTGTGATAAGAATAATTTAGGATCCTCTAAGACAATGCAAGCTTTAGGTGGCGTCTTAATTAATGAATGGTACGATGAAGAAGAACAAGAAACTGACCAACGCTATATCATTAATGTAGAAGAAGCTATCAAAAATTATCAAGATATCTATGAACCACAAATAATAAAAAGGAGGTAATTATGAAAGCAATTGAAGTAAAAAATCTATCTAAAACCTTTAAAACAAAAACTAAAGAAAAAGGTCTTAAAGGTAGTATAAAATCTATTTTTAAACCTCAATATAAAGAGAAAAAAGCCGTAAATAAAATAAACTTTACAGTTGAACGTGGGGAAATCTTAGCTTTTATTGGGCCCAATGGTGCTGGCAAATCAACCACTATTAAAATGCTTACTGGTATTTTATATCCTACTAGTGGTGAAGTATCAGTAATGGGTATCAATCCCCATAAAGAAAGAAAAAAATTAACATATAAAATTGGTACAGTCTTTGGTCAAAAAGAACAATTATGGATTCATTTAACGCCATATGATAATTTTAAATTCTTTGGTGCTATTTATGACATTCCAGAAAGTGTCGTCGAAAAACGCATCGATGAGTATCGCCAAATATTTGAACTAGACGATTTTATAAATACCCCAGTTCGTGGTTTATC